>DASYMV010000261.1:0-4125 GCA_036008865.1 Pseudonocardiaceae bacterium
CAACAGGAAGATCGAGAGATGCCCTCGCGCTCAGCACGTGGAGCAGATCCCTTTCCACCGAGAGAAGGCGCGATCATGGGTCACAGCAAGCAACAGCACATCGCGAAGGCTTTCGAAGAGCTGGCCGCCACCAGGGCGCACCAGAGCGACACCTCCAGTGACAGCGAGCTCCTGATCGCCATGTCCGACCTCGCGGCCATCTCCGGACTGGTGGGCCAACTGGCCACGCAGACCCGCCAGGAACTGGCCGAGTGGGCGACCGTGGGGCCGCACCTGCGGCAGGCCCAGGAGTTCGCGGACGGCCTGGCACGGTGCCTCAACCACGCAGCGGGGACGCTGGCCTTCAACAGTGCACTGCAACCGGCGTAGACAGCCGGATCGGCTCCCGCGACACTCAAGACGGGGTGTGGGAGGAGCCGACGCTCGATGCGACGGACGAGGACGAGACCGGTCGAGGCTTCTGTGAAGCCTCCCGGCCACACCGCCTCCACGCTCTACCACCTCTTCCTCACCGGCTACACCGTGCTCACCGTCGGATGGCTCGCGCTGGGCGCGGTGATCGCCGCGGCGAACCACTGGCCCGGTGTGCGTGCCACGTTGGCGGCCACCGGTGGCCCGTGGGCGCGCGGGATCCTCGCCGCGACGCCGAACAGCGAGCCGTTCGGTCAGGCGGTCCTCGACTACGCGTTGAGCGTGCTCAACCTGGTCGTCGCCGCGGCCCTGTGGTGGGCCGCCCGTCGCGACTGGACGGCACGGCTGCTCACCATCGCCGTGGTCGGCTCCGCCGGCGCGTTCAACCTCCAGGCGCACGCGTCGGTCCACGCCGTCCACACGGCCTTCGGGATCAACATCGGATATTGGCACGTGCTGCTGCTGCACGGAGTCAGCGGTGTGGCCTACGTCCTGGCGCTGCTGCTCTTCCCCACCGGCAGATGGGAGAGCAGTGGGGAGACCTCCTGGCTCGCCCGTGCCGTGGCGGGCGTGGCCGTCGCCGGCGCACTCAGCCTGCTCGCACTCTCGACCGCCGAGTACCCGCACACGATCAGCTTCGTGATCTTCTTCGGCGTGCTGACCCCCCTCGTCGGGGTGATCGCTCAGTGGCACCGCGCACAGCACGGCTCGACGCCCGAGTCGAGGCGTCAGTCCTGGCTGCTGTTCACCGCTCTCGCGGTCGCACTGGGCATCGCCGTCGTGCTGGCGCTCGCCACGCTCGTCCTGTGGCGGATGCACTCGCCAGCGGTCACGCTGGTCGATCCGACGGCGCACGTGCCGGGCCGATCTGTGAACGACCCGACCGCGATGGTGTTCTGGATCGTGCGCCTGATCTTCGCCGCAATCCCGTGCGCCCTGCTGATCGCGACCACGCGGTCACGGTTGTGGGACGCCGAACGGGTGTTCAGCAGGACGCTCGCGTACGCGCTCGTCGTCGTGCTGCTGGGCTCGGGCTACGTGCTGCTCGTCGCGGAGGTGAGCACGTTGCTGAGGCGCACCTGGGGCGACGCGCTGACCGTGACACTGTGCACGGGCAGTGCGGCCCTGGTGTTCCAACCGGTGCGCGTACGCATCGAGCGGCTGCTCGACCACTTGATCTACGGAAGCCGTCCGGCGCCGTACGCGGTGCTGGCACAGGTGGCCAACCTCTCCGGCATCGGTGACCACGCGAACCTCACCGGTCTCGCACAAGCGGTGGCCGGTGGGCTGGGCACGTCGTACTGCGAACTGACGCTCTGCACGACCGGACTCGGCGATCGCACCCATCGCTGGCCCGTGGACGGAACCGCTCCTCCCGAGACGACATCGCTTCCGGTGCTGCACAAGGGAAAGCAGGTCGGTGTGCTGGCCATCGAGCGGGCGAGCGTCGCGAGCCTGTCCTCCGACCGTCGCCAGTTGCTCGACAACTTGGTCGGCGTGTTGGGACCCGTGCTGCACAACAGCCGTCTCGGCATCGAACTGGAAGACCAGCTGCGCACGTCGTTGCGCCGCGCGGATGAGATTGCCGTCTCGCGACGGCGCGCCACGGCCGAGACGGACAGTGAGCGACGGTCGCTCGAGCGCGACCTGCACGACGGCGCGCAACACCACTTGGTGGCACTGCGCATGTCCATCGGACTCGTCGAGCACGAGATCACGCACGGCAGGGTCGAGGCCGCACGTGAGCGGCTGGACCACCTCGTCGGATCGGTCGACACGGCACGGAAGCTGTTGGCCGACACCGCTGCCGGGGTCTTCCCCATCACTCTCGCCGACCACGGACTGCTGGCCGCCCTGGCCGCCGAGCTCCGCGACGCCGCACCGTCGGTCGTCGTCGAGTCCGACGAGACGGTGCGATCCCGCAGGTTCCCGCTGGAGGTCGAGACCGCGGTGTACTTCGCCTGCCTGGAAGCGGTGAACAACGCGCGCAAGCACGCTCCCGCCGCCACGGTGACGGTGCGGATCCACAACACCTATCGGGGCCTGGAGTTCGTCGTCGCAGACGACGGGCCGGGTTTCACCGGTGGTGAACACCCCGCTGGGCGCGGCTTGCGCAACATCGCCGATCGGGCAGACTCGGCGGGCGGCTCGCTCACCGTGCGCTCGTCGCCGGGCTCGGGCACCACCGTCGAGGGTTTCATCCCACTGTGACGTCCTGCAGCAGTCCCTCACAGGTGCGCACCACCGCGCGACAGATCTCGGCGACCTGGCGAGATGACACCGGGTTCTCGGCGTGCCGCTGCCACTGCTCGAGGGCACGCGCCGCGGCCTCGTGAGTTCTCTCCGGACCCGCGCCAGGCGGCAGTGCGAGCCGGGCGCACGGGTCCGCTCCTTCCCCGCCGAGCAAGCGCTCGGCCAGTACCCGGTCCTGGTCGGACAGCTGCGGCACCTCGCCGCACAGTGTGCCGAGCAGGTCGATCTCGCGCAGCTCGTGCGCGCTGCCGCGGATGTGCTCGAGTTCGTAGAGCAAGTGCTGCTGTGTGGACTCCCCCGGCGGGAAGCCCTTGAGCACGACCTCGACGGCCAGCAGCGCCGAACGCGCCTTCAGCACGTCGGCCCGCTCGACGAGCCGGGAGCTGAGCAGATCGCGCAACCGTTCCACGCCGCTGCGCCGCACCAGTGCACTCGACAGCTCATCACGGCCTGCCACGCAGCCGTCTCGGACGAGTTCGGTCGCCGAGCGGACCCCGAACATGCCGAACCTGTCCAGCAGCGCACGACGTTCCCCCGGTGCGGGCCGACGCGGTTCGGGAGCGTGCGCGAAGCTGTCGGCCGAGAGCATGAGGCGATCGGCCTGCTCGTCGTCAAGAGCGGCGAGCCGGGCGATCGCCAGGTACTCCGGCTCCCGCAGTGTCGCCCCGGACGCGGCGAGGAGTGCGGCGACCGGCACCACCGTCTGGCACAGCCGTCGTACTCGGGGATCGTGCCGCAGTCTCTCGGCGATGCGGCCCGCCGCTTCCATCGCGTCGGGTCGCGCGTGGCCCACCTCGTCGGCGCGCGAGAGCACACCGACGGCGATGGCCGGGCTTCCCGCATCGTCGGACAACCCGCTGTCCCTCGCGCCCGCATGGCCGATCAGATGGACGACGGCATCCGCGATACCGATCTTGTCGCCAAAGCGTGCGAGGAGATCACCGGTTGCCCAGTCGGATCCCGGTGTGTCGATCAACGTCATGCCGTGGAGCACAGGTGAGGGCCAGTCGATCACCAGGCGGTCGATCTCCTCTGGCCGCACATCGCCGATGCTGACCGCGCCGGCCGCACCCGTCGGGGCGAAGTCGAGCTGATGAGGCGAACCGGTGACGGGGTAGAGGGTGACCTTGCAGCTGACTCCGTCGCGGTACCAGGTGGGCACCGTCGTGCCGTCGACCGGGTCCGCAACCGCGAGTTCCTGGCCGACCAGAGCGTTGAGCAGGGTCGACTTGCCGCTCTTCGCCCGGCCGACGATCGCGACGCGCAGTGGCTCGTCGAGTCGGTTCACCACCTTCAGCAGTGCGTCGGCTGCAGCACCCTCCGCGCAGCGCTCGCACGCCTCACCGACCAGTTTGCGGGTTCGGTCGAGCAGGCTCGGCGACAGTTCAACTGCACCTGCCTCCTCGGGCGTCTCCTCACCGGCGTCCTGCGCGACGGAATCGACGGCGAACTCTCGCGCCG
>DASYMV010000262.1:0-4017 GCA_036008865.1 Pseudonocardiaceae bacterium
GGCCTCGGTGCGCAGGGCCTGCGCCAGCAGGACGGCGGAGCGGCGCGCGGTCGTGGACGCCATGCCGACGAGGAAGCCCGCTCCGACCAGCAACACCACGTCCCGCAGGACGTCGACGGTGAACTCGCCCCGGCTGAGGTAGGTGGTCAGGCCCACCGCGGCACCGGCCGCGGCACCGGCGACCTGTCCGCCCAGCGCACCGGCGGCCACTGCGGGCTCGCAGGCCCATATCGTGGTGATCAGCGGGACGTTCCGCAGGAACTGCTCATCGGTCATGATCAGTGGTGAGAGCGACATCAGGCCGCACGTCACGGCCAGGTCGGTGATCACGATCCAGCGCCGCCTGCCGGACTCGCGACCGTAGGACCGGACGGTGAACACCGACCACGTGGCCATCACGCCGAGCACGGTCCAGGCGAGCCACGGCCGCTGATACCCGTTCGTGTGAACCAGAACGTTCGCGGTGGCGAAGACGAACGTGACCACGCGCAGCGCCACGGTGCCCCGCCAGAGCGGTGCGACCGGGTCGTCCACGCCGGATGTCGCCGAAACAGCGGGCTTGATGCGCACGGTGTGCTCCCTTCGAGGTCATCCTGCCGTGTCGCAGCGGCTGAGCTGACCCCCCAGGTGGCCGACTTCTGACCGCCGAGACGATGTGGGAGGGTGTGATCTCGGGGGGAGGCGGAGTGCGCAACTGGCCACTGTGGACCCTGCGACGTCCCGCGCTGGCGTACTGGCTGGTGATCGACGTCTGCGCTCTGGCCGTGGCCGGGCACGTCATCGCCGTGTGCGTGCCACCCACGTCCGTGGAGCTCGGGCGGTTCGCGGTGATCGCGAGCACGGCGGGCGCGGTCGTCATAGGCAGTTCGATCTTCAACCACCGGACGGGCCAGACCGAACGCAACCCGTGGGCCGCGCACCTGTGCTACCTCTCGGCGGGCATCATGTCGCTCCCGCCGAACCTCCTCGTCCTGCTGCTGCTGGGGCCGGTGCTGCACGGTGTGCTGACACAGCGGCCCGACTCGCACCGATGGGTCTTCACGCTCGCGACGACGACGCTGGCGGTGTTCGCCACCAGGGCGATCATGGGCTGGGACACCGCGAGCCAGGACCTCGGGATGATGATCGTCGGAGCCACGGTGCTGCTGATCGTGCGCGCCGCGCTGATCGCGGTCGGCCTGCGGCTGCGCAGCCCCGACGCCGGGATCGAGGAGACCGTCGGCGAGTCGATCGACGTGATCCTCGGGGTGGTCGCGGTGAGCATCGGCGGCCTGATGGGTTGCGTGGCACTCGTGAACCCGGTGCAGGCTCTGATCGCCGGGCCGCCGATGGCCCTGCTCGAGCGAGCCGCGCAGCTGCCGCAGTGGCGACGCTCCGCCCAGCGCGACGCCAAGACCGGTCTGGCGAACGCGATGCACTGGGACGCACGGGCCCGCTACGAGCTGTCGAGAGGCAAGTCGCGCAGGCACTCGATGGCCGTCATGCTGCTGGACCTCGACCACTTCAAGCGGGTCAACGACCAGGTGGGCCACCTCGCGGGCGATGCGGCACTCGGAGCCGTCGCGCTGCTGCTGCGCGGCACCGTGCGGGGCGATGACCTGGTCGGCCGCTTCGGTGGCGAGGAGTTCGTCGTGCTGCTGCCCGACACCGAGCCCGCCGAGGCACAGGCGGTGGCGCAGCGGGTGCGGCACGCCGTGGCGGCGCTGACCGTGCCGACGGTGGCGACCGACGGTCGCGAGCACGTGCTGTCCGGCCTGACCGTGAGCATCGGCGTTGCCACCTCGAAGCGGTTCGGCTACGAGCTGCCCGACCTCCTCATGGCCGCGGACGCGGCACTGCTCGCCGCCAAGAACTGCGGCCGCAACCTGGTCGAGATGGCCTGATCCCCGGCAGAGCTACTCGCTGCCCTTCCTCAACTGGTCCTTCTTCGGCCGCGCGGGCTCGCCGTCGCCGTCGCCGTCGAAGTCCTCGACGCGCTGACCGGAACCGTCTTCCGGGCCACTCTCCTGCGGCTCGTGGACGTCCACTTCCTCGGGCATCACGTCCGCGTCCGAGTTCGACAGCAGCGACCTGATTCCGGAGTTCAGGACCGCCAGCAATGGCACCGACAGCAGCGCGCCCGCGATGCCGCCGACGACCAGACCCGCGGTGATCGCCAGCACGACCGCCAGCGGGTGCAGCTTCACGGCACGTCCGAGCAGCAGCGGCTGCAGGACGTGGCTTTCCAGCTGCATCACGCCGATCAGCACCGCCAGCACGATGAGCGCCGCGACGACGCCGTTCGCGACGAGGGCGATCAGCACGGCCACCGCACCGGTGATGACCGCGCCGATGATCGGGATGAACGCACCGAGGAACACCAGCGCGGACAGGGGCACCACGAGCGGCACGCCGATGGCCCACAGGCCGATGCCGACGCCGAGCGCGTCGACGACGGCCACCGCGGCCGTCGCACGCACGTAGCTGACCAGCGAGGCGAAGCCTCGTCGCCCGGCCACGTCGGCCCGATTGCGCACATGCCCCGGCACGACGCGCACGAGAAACCGCCAGATGCCGTCACCGTCGTGCAGGAAGAAGATCAGTGTGAACAGCGCGAGAAGTACACCGGTGAGGATCTCCCCGAGCGTCGCCGCGGTCGTCAGCGCACTGGAGGTGATGCCTGCCTGGTTCTCCTTGAGCGTGTTCAGCATCTTGTCGAGGTACTGCTGCAGCTGCAGGTCGCTCAGGTGCAGCGGCCCGTCCTTCAGCCACCCGCGGATGGTGTCGAGACTGGCGCTCAACTGGGTCTGCAGCTGCGGCAGGCCCTTGGAGAACTCGGTGATCACGAAGGTCAGCACGCCACCGACCACCGCGATGCCGCCGACCAGCACCACAGCGGTTGCCAGGCCTCGCGGCACCCCCCAACCGGCCAGCTTCGACACGGCGGGTGACAGCAGTGCCGCGAGCAGCAGCGCGATGGCGACCGGGATCACCAGCGTGGCGAGGTAACCGACCACCTGCGCGACGACGTACAGGGCGGCGACGACGACCACGAACCGCCAGCTCAACGCGGCACTCACGCGAAGCAACCGGGGAACGTGCCTGCTGGTTTCGGGTTCCGAAGTGGTCACGCCGATCACCGTATCCGTTCAAACCAGGGGCAAGCCTGATGAAGAGGTGATCGGATCAAGGCGACTTCGGGAGGGGATCTTGACGTACCACGTATCGCCGGAGGATCTGACCGGTGCGGAGCGGCTCGTGTGCACCGCGTTCGCCGCCGGAAGGCGCATCGACCTCGCAGCCGGCCGCAAGACCGGCCACCGGATCCGCGGTGGCGTCCTCGCCGCCCTGCTCACCGGCTACTACCGCATCCGCCGCACCGGCGTGCCGGCACTGCGCCTCGCCGGCGCTGAGGTCGTGGGTGAACTCGGTCTGGAGGGCGTCCGCGTCGCGCACGTGATCGACCTCCTCGACTGCACCTTCGAGCAGCCGCTGGACCTGCGCCTGGCCCGCCTGGCCGGGCTGCGCATGCGCGGGTGCCGCGTCCCCGGAATCCGGGCACGCAACCTGCGCGTCGGCAGCGACCTGACGCTCGAGGCCGGTTTCACCAGTGACGGTGTCATCGACCTCACCGACGGATGCGTCGACGGCACGGTGCGACTGGCCGGTGCGGTGCTGCGCAGCACCGACCACGCACTGCTCGCCGCGCGGCTGCGTGTGTCCGGCTCGGTGCAGGCCATCGCGCTGCGGGCGGCAGGGGAGGTCCGCCTGCGCGGCGCGAACATCGGAGGCAGCGTGCATCTCGGCGGCGCACGCCTGGTCAACCCCGGCAAGGACGCACTCGAAGCTTCCGGCGTGGTGATCGCCGGGAACCTCTTCTGCAACTCGGAGGGCGGCCGTTTCACCGCGGAGGGCCGAGTCCTGCTCGACGGTGCCCGCATCGGTGGTGACGCGGTGTTCTCCGGTGCGCGACTGCACTCCACGCAGACCATCGACCGCCCGGTGCTGGTGATCCCCCGCGGCCTGGCCGACGAGACC
>DASYMV010000263.1:0-3633 GCA_036008865.1 Pseudonocardiaceae bacterium
GACAGCGCCAGCACGGTGAGCCTGCGGTCGGTTATCCGTCTGGCCACCTCCACACTGGTGCTGCCGCTGTCGAGCACCACGGTCTCGCCATCGTCGACGAGGTCCGCCACCGCCTGGCCGATGCGGCGCTTGGCATCGAGTCGCTGCAGGCTGCGCGCCGCGAACGGGGTCTCCTCGCCGGTGAGCATGCTGACCGCGGCACCGCGCACCCGGCGCAGCAACCCGTCGCGCTCCAAGTGGTCGAGGTCGCGGCGCACAGTCATCTCCGAGCACCCGGTCAGCTCGGCCAAGGCACCGACGGTCACCCGTTCGCCCTGACGCAGGCTCTGCAGGATGAGTTCATGTCGCTTCGCAACATCCACGTGTTCATACGAACACATCATCTGTTCGAATGACAAGTGTCGGTCGTGGTCACTTCCGCGCCAGGACACCATCCGGTAGGACTGATCACCACGCGGTGGATCGGATCACTGCGCGCACGCCGCGCAGCGACATCGGAGGACGGCTGTCATGACGACCGAGATCGTGACCGGGTCCGACTACGGCAACGTCGTGCGCACCCACCTGACACGGGTCGAGCAGCACAACGAGGCCGCGCTCGACGACGTCGCCGAACTGGTGCTCGCCGCGGTCCAGGCCGACGGCACGATCCTCACCGCGGGCGCCGGCCACTCACTGGCCGCGGTCGCCGAGACGTTCTACCGGGCAGGTGGCCTCGCCTGCGTGCGCCCGATCTACCACCCCGAACTGCTGCCCATGCACGGCGCGATCAGCAGCACCTCCGCCGAGCGCCGCTCGGGCCTCGCCGCCGAGGTGCTGCGCGAAGCGGGCCTGGCCGCACACGACGTGCTCTTCGTGTTCTCCACCTCCGGAGTCAACCCGTACCCCGTCGAAATGGCGATCGCCGCGGCCGCCGCCGGCTGCCCGGTCGTCGCGGTGACCTCGGTCGCGGCGAGCGCGGCCGCTCCCCGCCGCGCCGGCACCACGCTCGCCGAGAACGCCACCGTGGTTCTGGACAACCTGGTGCCGCCGGGTGATTCGACCTATCCGGTCGACGGGCCGGTCACCGCAGCGGTGTCCACCCTCGCGACGACGTTCCTGTGGAACCTGCTCATGGTGCGACTGCTGGACAAGGCGACCGAGTCGGGTGTGCGCCTGCCCCTGTGGCGCAGCGCGAACACCGAAGGCGGCGACCGGTCGAACGCGGCTCTACTGCGTCGCTACCAGACCCGGATCCCTCAGCTGGCCTAGAGATCCCGTCCGGATCCGATTCCCTGCGGATCCGGGACCAGCGCGGCCGCGGCATCGAATTCGTCGGCGTAGGCCCGCCGCACGCAGGCCTCCAACAGGGCCAGTTCGCGTTCGAGCACTGGAACGCGATCGGGCAGCGCGACGGTGCACAGGTCCTCGAGCGCGGCGGCGAGCCGTCGGGCGACCTGGGGCGATCCCGCCCCGGCGAGCCGGATCTCGTCGAAGCTCAGGCGCACGTAGCCGTCCCAACCCATCGTCGACACGATCAGTCTGAGCGTCCCCTCCCGATCGGTGTGCTCGCCGTTCGGAAAGGGCCGGGCCGCCAGCTGACGCAGGCTGTCGTGCAGGCGATCGATCGCCTGCACGGCGGTGGTCGGGTCGTTGAAGGGTGAGCTGATCGCCCGTTCGGCGATGTCCACCAGCTTGCGGAACGCGTAAGCCGGGTCACTGCCGTGCGTGCGCTCATCGGCGAGGTGGACGAGCTTGGCGACACGAGAGGAGTTGAGCTTCTTCCAGTCGCCGTGCACGCGCACGAGCGGTGATCCCGCGGGAACGAAGTCACCCATGACCGGGACGAGTTCGAGAGTGCAGCCTGCCCGGCTCGCCTCGGCGACGAGACTCCTGACGCTGATTCCGACGACCACACCGGGTCTCGGCGCGAGCACCACACCGTCGTTTCGCGGCGGACGAAGCCGCGCCGGGTACATGCGGTCGAGCTGCGCGCGGAGATCCTCGCCCACGAGGTCGATCAACCCGGAGACCCGCAACGCCTGACCGGCGTGATGCACGTAGAGGATCAAGGTGATCACCGATGCCATCGCGAGCAGATAGCTCACCAGGACGGTGAATCCGGGGACCGCGTCGGCACCCGTGCTCTGGTCGTTGACCAAGCGGATGGCGAACAGCGTGTAGACGAACGTTCCGGCGAACAGGCCGTGCGCGAGCTGGTTGCGCCGGTCGTGCAGCAGCGCGCGCACGATGCGCGGTGAGAACTGCCCCATCGCGACCTGCACCGCCACCGTGATCACCGTCAGCACCAGCGTGGTGAGCGTGACCATCGCCGCGGCGACCGTGCTCAGGATCCACAGCACAGCGCCCGGTGAACCTGTCACCGAACGCGGCACCAGCCGATAGCCCGTCGCTTGGTCGATCGCGCTGTTCACGAACAGCGCGACGATCGCTCCGAGCACGCACAGCAGCGGCACGCCCCACAGACTGGTGCTGAGCGCCCGGAGAAGACGAGTCATGGCGATGCATACCCCGGCGGTTCGCGCGCACACATCGCGACTGTTCCTCACCTGCACGAGACGACTCGCCGGTACTCTCCACAGCGGCCGCACTCGCGTGCCACGTGGACCGGGCGGTCTGCACGGGATGAACGACAGAACACGCCGCGTCGTGCTGACCGGTGGCGCACTGGTCGCAGCCGTGGTCATCACCGCCGGGGCGGCGCTGCTGTGGAGCGGCGGCAGTCCGGCGAGCACTCCGGCGGCGAGCACGGTGACGGTGAGGACGGACCTCGCGCGGCCGCGAACCGTCGCCCAGCAGTTCATCACCGCGCTGTCCACCGGGGACGTCTCGGCGGCCGCGATGGTGACCGACGCCCCCGACGCGGCCGCAGCGGTGATCGGGCAGAGCAAGAAGGGCATGGCGCAGGCCGCCTACAGCGCCCGGCTCGCTCCGACGCAGCCGTCGCCGCAAGGAGCGACGTCGGCCACGGCCACCGCCGACGTCTCGTGGACGTTGCGGGGCGCGGACGTGTGGAAGTACACGACCAGCTTCGAGATGCGTCGAAGCGGCGACAGCTGGAAGGTGCACTGGGCACCGTCCGCCCTGCACCCGCAACTCGCCGAGGGGCAGAGCCTGGCCTACCAGGTGGAGCTCGGTGATGGTGCGCTGATCGACCGCGACGGCACGCCGGTGGCGCAGTGGAGCATCAGCCCGGAAGTCCTGACTCAGGTGAAGAGCGCGGTCGGCACGTTGCGAGGAACCGATGGCTGGAAGATCGTCGCGGTGAACTCGACGGGCACACCCGTGACCGTGTTCCAGGAGAAGCAGGCGAAGGCCGCGGCGACGGTGACCACGACGCTGGGACAGACGTTCCAGAAGGCCACCCTGGCGGCGGTCGAATCGCAGTCGAAGCCGACGATGGTGGTGGCGATGCAGCCGTCGACCGGCGAGGTCCTGGCCGTCGCGGGTGCTCAGGCGCTCACCGGCCTGTACGAGCCGGGATCGACGTTCAAGGTCGTCACCGCGCGGCGGTGCTGGAGCAGGGCCTCGCGACCCCCGACTCGGCGCTGTCCCGCCCCGCGTCCGTCGTGGTGGGACAGCGCACGATCGACAACGCGGGCTTCGGGTACGACAGCCTGCCGCTGCACACCG
>DASYMV010000264.1:0-4188 GCA_036008865.1 Pseudonocardiaceae bacterium
CGTCGCGCAGCCCGCGATGCAGGAGGGCAGGTACGTGGGCAAGCTGATTCGAGCCAGGATCGAAGGCAAGCCGGACGTCAAGCCGTTCAAGTACTTCGACAAGGGCAGCATGGCGACGATCGGCCATCCCCATGCCGTCGCGGACGCGTTCGGGATCAGAACGACCGGCTGGCTCGCCTACACGATGTGGGGCTTCATCCACGTCGCCTACCTCATCGGCTGGGGCAACCGGCTCGGCACGATCTACACGTGGATGCGATCACTGACCTTCACCCGCAACCGCGCTCACCGGATCATCACGGTCGCGCAGGCCCACGACGAGATCACCGCTGCTGAGCACGAGACCCACATCGCGCCTCGGGAGGCGGGGTAGTGCCATGACGACGCGACCGATGGGAATCGGCCACCTGGTCGTGCTCGCCGTCCCGCTGGAGTCCGCCCACCGCGCCCGCGAGCTCGCCACCGGTCTCCCGGAGAGCTGATCAGCGTTGTGACGTCCGATTCATCGCCCCGCCACAAGCGATCCATACCGTCGAAGCAGAGATCTCAGCTGCACGCCGAGCGGTGAGGGGAGTTCGATGGACGACCTCGTGAGCGTCGCCGCGGGGGCGGCTGCACTGTGGTTGAGCGGCGAGGAGCCGGTCCTCGGCGCCCTGCGCAACGTGCTGCCCGCGGAAGTGCGCACCTGGCGGACGGGGGAAGGTGTGGACGGAGAACAGGTCATGTGCCTGGTCGACGTCATCCGGCAGCGGGCGCGGGGCGATCCGGCTCTGATCACGGAATTGACGGTCCTGGCAACAGGGCCGGAGGCTGACGAGGCCCTTCGCGGGCTCGGCGAAGCCTGCGACAACCGCGAGCAGTGGGCGACCGCCGCCTGGTGCCACCGACGGCGCCAGGACATACTGCGCTGGCTCGGTGACGGCTCCGGCCTGGCACGTTCCTTCATGGAGCTCGGTGCGGTGCACGAGCGACGGGGCCGAACAGCCGACGCCGCGCGGTGGTACCAGCGCGGTGGGGCGGCCTACGAAGAGCTCGGCGAGCGGCTCTCCAGCGCCGAAGCCCTGATCGAACTGGGAAGGGTCCACCACCGGAACGGCCGCGGCCCCGAGGCGCTGGCCTGCCTCGATCAGGCGGTGACGCGGCTGCTCGCTCTGGGCGACGAGCACCGCGCGCTGCGTGCCCTGTCCACCAGGGTTGCCGTCGCGCACGACGAGGTCGTGCGGCGCGGCGCCGTCACTCAGCCTGACTCGCGATCTGCCGTTGCCACCTGACGACCAGCCCGTTGCGCTGCCCGAACCGTTCCAGGTGCCTGGACAAGACGTCCTCGACCCGGCTCAGCGCCTCGTCGTCGGGCGCGGAGGCGTCCAGCACGAGCCGGGCCGTCTCCGGACGCACGACCCCGATGCCGTAGGCGAACACGAGTCGGCGAGCGTGCGGGCTTCCCGGTACCTCCTGGACGACGTTCTTGCGACCGAGGTGCTCGACGAGCTGCTTGGCGTACCGGGAGGGCACGTCGGTGGGCACGACGGCGGTGGAAGTGGGCATGACTGGACCTCCGGTGCGCGGAGCTCAGCGGGCGAACGTCTCGATCGTGCCGAGGCCGTCGAACTCCGCCGTGACGGCCACACCGGCAGCCATGGGCACCGGCGCGGTGAGACCGCCCGAGAACACGAGCCAGCCGGCGCGAAGCCCTTCCCCCCGCTCGCCGAGCTGATTGGCGAGCCAGGCGACCGACGCAGCGGGATGGCCCATGACGGCCGCGCCTGCGGCGGTCGCGACCACCTCGCCGTTCACCCGCAGCACGGATCCGAGCAAACGGAGGTCTTCGAGTTCGGCGGGCTTGCGCGTCTGAGGCCCGAGCAGGAACGCGGCGGCGCTGGCGTTGTCGGCGATGACGTCGGGCAAGGTGAAGCGGAAGTTCTCGTACCGCGAGTCGAGCACGTCGACGGCCGCGAACACCGTCTCGGTCGCGCTCAGCACACTGGTGACCGTGGCCGGTGCCTCGACGTCGCGGGCGAGCAGGAAGGCGATCTCCGGTTCCACCCGCGGATGGATGAAGCGAGTCAGATCCACCGGTTCCCCGAACGGCGCGAGCATCCCGCTGGTGACGCGGCCGTACAGGGGAGCGTTCACCCCCATGGCCCGCTGCTTGGCCTTGCTCGTCAGTCCGAGCTTGGCACCGACCAGACGCTCCCCCGCGTCGAGCTTCGCCTGCACGAACGCCTGTTGTGCGCGGTAGGCCGTGTCGACGTCGAGGTCCGGGTGGGCGTCGGTGAAGGGCGGGATCGTCTTGCGCTCGCGTTCGGCCACGACGAGTTGCGCGGCGATGTCTGCGGGATCGATCACCGGCCTGCCTCCGATCCGTTCGAGAAGCGCACGGTCACCGCGCCGAGGTGTGCGAAGTCCGCGCGGAACACGTCGCCCGGTGACACGGGCACCATGCGGTGCACCGCACCGGGGAGCACGACGTCTCCCGCTTCGAGCGACGCGCCGAAGGTGGCGAGCTTGTTCGCGAGCCACGCCACGCACCGCGCCGGGTTGCCCAGGGCGGCGGCGCCCGCACCGGTGTCGAGGAGTTCTCCACCCCGGCTCACCACGACGCCGACGAGACGGAGATCCAGGTCCACCACGCGGCGCAGGCTGCCACCGAGCACCAGCAGACCGGAGGACGCGTTGTCGGCGACGGTGTCGACGAGCTTGATCCGCCAGTCGGCGATTCGGCTGTCCACGATCTCCACCGCGGGAAGGGCTCCCGCGATCGCCGCCAGGGCGTTGGCGGTGGTGACACCCGGTCCCGTCAGATCGCGGTCCATCACGAACGCCATCTCCGCTTCGACCCGCGGTTGGACGAGCCGTTGCAGATCGATCTCGTCGGCGTCCTCGACGACCATGTCGTCGAGGAGAACTCCGTAGTCGGGTTCGTCCACCCCGAGCAGTTCCTGCATCGGCCGGGAGGTCAGCCCGACCTTGCGACCGATGACGCGGGCGCCCTGCGCGAGACGTCGGTCGATGTTGATCGTCTGGATGGCGTAGGCGTCCTCCATCAGCAGGCCCTGGTGGCGCTCGGTGAGCGGTTCCACCGGACTGGCCGCCTGGTCGGCGTGCCACAACTCGTCTGCGAGCTCTCGCAGGAGAAGGTCTGGCTGCACCGCCTCAGAGTTCCGGCCGGTGCGGGACTTCGGCAACACCGGCTTCCGGCGAGTGGGATTCGGTCGCGCCGGGTCAGCGCAGCACCTCCGCGATGAACCGAACCGCCTCGGCGTGGCCGCTGCGGGCCGGGCTCACCCGCAGGTGCGCGAGGCGGTAGGACGGCGCACGGGACAGGAACAGGTCCTGGATCTGCCACGGCTGCCCGTCCCGATCTCCGCGGCGAGCTCGGTCCGCTCGGGCCGCACCTGCTCGGCGAGGCGGTGCACCAATCTGCGGTCGACGTCATCGGTCGGTGCACCTCTCGTGCTCATCACGCACGCCCCTCCCGAGGCCGCCGGAGTTGTGGGCTCAGGTGAACACGTACGTGCCGGGGCCCTCGCACAGCACAGGGTGCTGGGCGCTGCCCATCGGTGGTGGGGCCACCATCGGGCCGGCGTGCTCCTCGGACCACGCGGCCCAGTCCTCCCACCAGGAACCCGAACGCTCCTCCGCGCGTTCGCGCCACTGCTCGGCCGTCGGCGGCAGGGTGTCAGCCACGTAGTAGCGCCCCTTGGGACCCGGCGGGTTGACGATGCCGGCGATGTGCCCGCCGCTGCTGAGCACGAAGCGCACGGGCCCCGCCAGCAGACCTGTCGTGGCGTAGGCGGACCGCCACGGGACGATGTGGTCGTTCTGGGCGCTGACCACGTAGGCGCGTCGCTTGATCTCAGCGAGGTTGACGATGCGTCCGGCGATCTCCAGCGTTCCCTTGGCCAGACGGTTCTCGACGTAGAAGTTGCGCAGGTAGAACGAGTGCATCGCGGCGGGCATGCGGGTGCTGTCGGAGTTCCAGGCGAGGATGTCGAAGGCAGGCGGGTCCTGTCCCATCAGCCAGTTCGACACGACGTAGTTGAAGATCAGGTCGTTGGCTCGCAGCATGTCGAACGTGCCGGCCATCGACTCGCCCTCGAGAGCGCCCTTGGTGCGCATCTGCTTCTCGAGTCGGGCGACCGCCGACTCGTCGGTGAACACGCCCAATGCTCCGGGGTCGGAGTAGTC
>DASYMV010000265.1:0-12923 GCA_036008865.1 Pseudonocardiaceae bacterium
CGTCAGCCCACTTCGTCGCCTCGCCTACCACACGAGCGGCCGTCTTGGCCGGCTTCGTGGGTGTGGTGATGGCACTCATGACTTTCGCTCCCAGAACGCCGGACCCACGGCCTCGATGAAGTCACCGCGAGCGTAGAAGTATCCCTCTTCGTCAACCGCGAGGGGAAGCTGCGGCAGGGCACGGGTGGCCGGGCCGAACAGCGGCTTTCCGTAGTGGAAGACGTCGAACTGCGACTGGTGGCACGGACACAGCAGGCGACCGGTCTGCTGCTCGTACAGCGAGGTCGGGCACCCGAGGTGGGTGCAGACCTTGGAGTAAGCGTAGTAGTCGCCGAAGTTGAAGTCCTCCTGGCCGGCCCGCTTGACCACGGGCTGACCGGGCCGGAGCCGGATCAGCATGACGGGCGAGTCGGAGCGCTTGAGCGCAGCGACCAGTGCCTCCTCGTTGTTCCGCTCCGACTCCCGGAACGGGAAGACCGTCTCGAAGCCACCGGCGTCGAGGTCGTCGGGGCGAACCTTCTGCACCACGTGGTAGTCGCCGGTCTGGCGACGCAGGTAAACCCGCTCGCCATTGGTCGACATCCAGTCGGTGTGCCACAGGGACTCCGGCGAGTCGCTGTTCTTCCACGGGTTGCGGACCAGGCCGCCCAGGGGGACGACCAGCAGTCCGAGACCGAAGACCCCCGCGCCGAGGCCGGCGGTCCGCTTGATCAGCGAGCGCCGGGCGATGCCGCTGCGCTCACCCGCGTCGGCCAGCTCGGCGGCCAGCGTGGCGCGGTCGATCTCCGGGGACCTGCCCTCGTGGCGCTGCTGGACGGCCAGCTCGTCGGGGATGAACTTCTTCGTGTACAGCAGTGCGCCCACGCCGAGACCCAGGATCGCCAGGCCGAGCGTGAATCCGATCAGCGGGTTGTACAGCGCGTAGAGCACGTACTTGTCCGAGTTCGGTGGCTCGTACTGCCACGGCCAGAACAAGAACGCGGCCAGGAATGCGATACCGGCCAGCGCGGAGATCACGAACCACAGGGCGACACCGCGCTCGGCGCGCTTCTCCGCCTTCGTGCCCTTGACCGGCCAGCGCTCCTCGTAGTGGACGATCTCGACGTCGTCCAGCTTCGTGCCGAGCCTGACCAGCTCGTCCCTGCTCATCCGGGCGAGCTCTTCCTCGCTCGGCGCATTCTTCGGCGTGTCGCCGCTCATGCCTTGGCTCCGATCCAGAGGGTCACGCCAACGAGAGCGGCGATTCCCACGATGAACGCGATCAGGCCCTCCGACACGGGCCCCAGCCCGCCGAGGGGGGCACCGCCGGGATTGTTCTTCCCGTCGGTGACCGACTTGATGTAAGCGATGATGTCCTTCTTCTCGTCCGGCGAGAGCTGCCGGTCGGAGAACTTCGGCATGTTCTGCGGGCCGGTGAGCATCGCGGTGTAGAGCTGGTCCTCAGTCACACCGTCGAGCTGCGGCGCGAACTTGCCGGACGACAGGGCGCCACCACGACCGGTGAAGTTGTGGCAGGACGCGCAGTTCAGGCGGAACAGCTCGCCGCCGCGCGCGGAGTTCGCTCCGACCAGCGCGGCACCGGTCTGATCCGGCCTCTTCGGACCGCCGCCGTGGGCCTGGACGAACGCGCCGAGGGCGTCGATCTCCTCGGGCGTGAACTTCGGGGGCTTGCGCTGCGCCTGGGCCTCCTGGCGCGCCATCGGCATGCGGCCGGTGGACACCTGGAAGTACGTGGCCGCGTCGCCGACGCCGACGAGGCTCGGACCGCGGTCCTTCACGCCCTCGAGGCTCGCACCGTGGCAGCTGATGCAGGTGTTGTTGTAGAGCTGCTCACCCAGCCGCACCTGCGCGGGGTCCCCTTGCGCCTGCGCGGTCTGCGGCTGCGGCGCCAGGGCGCTGTAAAGAAGGCCGGCGCTGAGCAGGGCGAACCCCAGCGCGAGCAGGCCGGAGATGCGCCGCCGCGTCTTGGTGCGCGTCCGGGCCCGTTTGGTGTTGGTGGTCATGTGTGCGGCAACCCTTGCTGTGGAGTTCGGGGCTCGTTCGGACGGGGCGTCAGGGCACGATGTAGATGACGGCGAAGAGGCCGATCCACACGATGTCGACGAAGTGCCAGTAGTAGGACACGACGATCGCCGAGGTGGCCTGCGCCGGGGTGAACTTGCTCAGCTTGGTGCGGATGAGCAGGAACACGAACGCGATGAGGCCACCGATCACGTGCAGGCCGTGGAAGCCCGTCGTGAGGAAGAAGACCGTGCCGTATGCCGAGCCGGGGATCGTGGTGCCCCCGTGGACGAGGTTGTAGTACTCACCCGCCTGGCCCCCGACGAAGATCGCTCCCATGACCAGCGTCACGAGGTACCAGCGGCGCAGGCCGAAGACGTCACCGCGCTCGGCCGCGAACACTCCCCACTGGCAGGTGAACGAAGAGGCGACCAGGATGATCGTGAAGAACAGCGCGTAGGGCTTGTTCAACTCGGTCGGCTCTGGTGGCCAACGACCTTCGTTCTGGGCTTTCACCGTGAAGTACATGGCGAAGAGCCCCGCGAAGAACATGAGCTCACTGGACAGCCAAACGATCGTGCCGACGCTGACCATGTTCGGGCGGTTCAGCGAGTGCACGCGCTGGCCGATGGAGGGCGCTGCCGTTGTCACACGACGCATTATTGCTTGCAGGTTTTCCGTCTGCCCATCGGGTCCTGGGCAGATGAAGGGTCTGTTCCATCACACGGACGGAGGACGTGGCGTGCGACCCTTTTCCCGCACGTCGCATCCGACTCGAGGAACAGGTGAGGTGAGCGTGGGCCTGCTGGGCCGGTTGCGTGATCTGGGTCGAAGTCGACGGGCTCCGGAGTTGACCGCCGACTCTCCCGGCCTGGTGGTGGTCGCCGAGGCGTTCGACCTCGTCGAGGCCGACTCGGCGGTGCTGGCCCGTTCCCAGCAGTGGCGTCCGGACGAGCCCGCTGTGCTGCGTCACCACCTCGAACTGCCCGCTGACCAGGTCGAACACGCCGCGGCGGTGCTCGCCCAGGACGGCTGGGAGCTGCGTCCGAGCGAAGGCGACCCGAACCGCCAGCACGCGCTGCGGGTCCAGAAGCTCGACGCACTGCACTGCGCACAGGAGCGGTCGCGGATGGCCGGGCTGGCCCAACGACTCGGCGGGAACTCGCTGGGTTGGGACGCGCTGCAAGTGCGCGACGCTTAGGCGGATAGCATCGGATCAACTGGTCACCCGACCGTCCGGAGGATCGAGCCGATGAGCACGCAGACCACGAAGATCCTGGTCTTCAGCCACCGCCCTGAGGTGCGTGAGACCATCATCACTGCGATCGGCCGTCGTCCGGCTCCGGACCTGGGCCGCGTGAGCTACGTCGAGGCCGGCACGATCGCCGAGGTGCTCTACGAGGTCGACAGCGGCGGTGTGGACCTCGCGATCCTGGACGGTGAGGCGCAGCCCACCGGCGGCATGGGCCTCTCGCGCCAACTCAAGAACGAGATCACCGACTGCCCGCCGATCGTCGTGTCGGTCCGGCGCAAGGACGACCGCTGGCTCGCGACCTGGTCGCAGGCCGACGCCGTGATCGTGCACCCGCTCGACCCGCTGGCCGCCGCCGAGACCGTGGCAGAGGTGCTGCGTTCCTCGGCGTCGCTGCCGGTAGTCCGCGGCTGAGCGCTGCGATGGCCGATTCTCGCGGGACCCGCTCCTCCGATCCTCAGCTCCGCACCTGGCCGGTACTGCTGAACCAGCTGATCGACCGCGTGGACCTGACCGCGGACGACACCGGCTGGGCGATGGATCAGATCATGAGCGGCGTCGCCACGCCCGCGCAGATCGCGGCGTTCGCCGTGGCCCTGCGTGCCAAGGGTGAGACGCCCGCCGAGATCGACGGCATCGCCGCGATGATGCTGCGGCACGCCGGCACGTTCACCGTCGACGTGCGGGCGGCGGACATCGTCGGAACCGGTGGCGATCATTCCGGTTCGGTCAACATTTCGACGATGGCCTCGATCGTGACCGCCGCCGCGGGCGTACCCGTGGTCAAGCACGGCAACCGCGCGGCGTCGTCCAAGTGCGGCACCGCCGACGTCCTCGAGGCGCTCGGGGTCGCCATCGACCTCCCGCCCGCGGGCGTGCAGCGCACCGTGTCCGAACTCGGCATCGGGTTCTGCTTCGCGCCGGTGTTCCACCCGGCGTTGCGCCACGTCGCCTCACCGCGGCGCGATATGGGCATTCCCACGGTGTTCAACCTGCTCGGCCCGCTGACGAACCCGGCGCAGCCCTCGGTCGGCCTGATCGGGTGTGCCAGGGCGCAGGCGGCGCCGCTGATCGCGGGCGTGTTCGCCCGTCGGGGCGGCACGGCACTGGTCGTGCGCGGGGACGACGGCCTGGACGAGATCACCACCACGACCACCACGTCGGTGTGGGTCGTCGACGGCGGCACGGTGCGCACGGACCGGATCGACCCGGCGGCGCTCGACGTGCGGCCGGCGCTGCCCGAGGACCTGCGCGGCGGTGACGCCTCGATCAACGCCGAAGTGGTGCGTGAGCTGGTGGCGGGCAAGACGGGTCCGGTGCGCGACGCGGTGCTGCTCAACGCGGCGGGTGCGGTGGCCGCGCACGACGGGTTGAGCGGTGATCTGCACGCCGATCTCGCGACCGGGTTGCGCCGGGCCGCCGAGGCGATCGACTCGGGCGCGGCGGCGGATCTGCTGCGGCACTGGGCCGCGCTGTCGACGCGACTTCGCCCTGAGTCCTGAGCCACTTCTTCACCCCCTGGTAACAGCCGTGGCGGATGCTGTCCTGAAGCAGGTCCGAGGAGGTCTCCGTGTTGCACACGGTCATGAAACGAGTCGTGGCCCCCACTGCCCGGCTGGTGTACCGGCCGACCGTCGAGGGGCTTGAGAACGTCCCGGTGGACGGCCCGGTCATCTTCGCCGCCAACCACCTGTCGTTCGTGGACAGCCTCGTGATCCCGATGGTGGTGAACCGCCGGGTCTCGTTCCTCGCCAAGGCCGAGTACTTCGAGGGCCGCGGGATGCGCGGGGCGCTCTCCCGGTGGTTCTTCGACTCGATGGGGCACATCCCCGTGCGTCGCGGCGAAGGGCGTGCGGCGCGCGACTCGCTGGACACCGCGGCGGGTGTGCTCGCGCGAGGTGGGGCGTTCGCCATCTACCCGGAGGGGACGCGGTCGCTCGACGGCATGCTGCACCGCGGCCGGACCGGAGTGGCTCGAATGGCGCTGGAGTCCGGTGCTCCGGTGGTGCCCGTGGGTCTGATCGGGACGGACAAGGTCCAGCCGGTCGGTCAGAAGCTCCCGCGGATCTGCCCGATGACCGTGAAGTTCGGCAAGCCGCTGGACTTCTCGCGCTACGAGGGCATGCACGCGTCACTGCTGGTGCTGCGCTCGGTCACCGACGAGATCGTCTACAACATCCTGGACCTGTCCGGTCAGGACTACGCCGACCACTACCAGCAGGCCAAGGTCGCATGACCCCCTGAAACACGTTCTGGGCCCGCAACGCGATCGCGTTGCGGGCCCAGAACGTGTTGACGCTCTTTATTCGTGGTTCGGTCCGGTGTGGTACTCGAAGACCAGGCCACCGACCGCGATCAGAATCAGGACCACCGCGATGACCAGCAGCCACACGTGCCAGAACGCGACTGCGAGACCACCGGTGGCGGCAGCGGCGGCCAGACCGATCGGCCAGTAACTGCCGGGGCTGAAGAAGCCCAGCTCCCCCGCACCGTCACTGATGTCGGCGTCGGGGTTGTCCTCCGGGCGCTGCACGACGCGCCGGGCGACGAACCGCATGTACGTGCCGACGATCAACGCCAAGCCACCGGTCAACGCCAGCGCCACGACGCCGACCACCTCGACGGCGCCGGTGTCCAGCTTCGTCCAGACGCCGTACACGATCGCCATCAGGAACGAGAATCCCGAGACGAGGTCGAAAATCCGGGCTTCTACCTTCATAGCTTCCTCGCTCCCGGATCAGCTGTGGCCACCGGAGGCCTCGCGGGCCGTCCGGTCGGTGTTGAACGGGGTGGTGGTGACGGCGTGCGGCGCGCACAGCTCGCCGCAGTTCATCTGGCTCAGCGCCTCGGCCGCGGTGTAGGGCCGGCCGGTCTGGCTGTTGGTCTGCTGACGCAACTTCACGTACTGGTCGAAGTCGCCCGGCTTGAGCGCGCGGACCTCGAAGTTCATCACCGAGTGGTAGGCGCCGCAGAGCTCCGCGCACCGGCCGACGAACGAGCCCTCCCTGTCGATGCTGGAGATCTCGAAGGAGGCGTCCTGGTTGTTCTTCTTCGGCTCCGGGAAGACGTCCCGCTTGAAGTGGAACTCAGGCACGTAGAACGAGTGGATGACGTCGGTCGAGCGCAGGTTGAAGCGGATCTTCTTGCCACTGGGCACGACGAGCAGGGGGATCTCGTTCGACGTGCCGAGCGTGCTGACCGGCTGCTGCCCGTCCTGGGTCTTGTAGTCCGGGTAGCGGAACTCCCAGTTCCACTGGAACGCGACCACGTCGACGGTGACGTCCGGGTTCTGCGTTTTGTTCGTCACGTAGTTCTGCGTGATCGCGGTGAAGTAGAAGAGCACCGCGACGATCACCGTCGGGACGACGATGAGCACGATCTCCAGCGGGAGGTTGTACGCCGTCTGACGCGGCAATTCCTCGCTCTTCTTGCGGTGGAACGCCACCGCCCAGAGGATCAAACCCCAGACGATGAAGCCGACGACCAGCGCGGTGATCACGGACCAGGTCCAGAGCTCGCGCATGCGCTCGGCCTGCGGCGTGACGCCGACCGGCCAACCGAAGCGCAGAACCTCGTCCGTGGAGCAACCGGTGGCCCCGATGCCGACCAGGCCGATCAGCCCGGTGACCTTGGCCAACCGTGCTGCCCTGGTGCCCTCCTTCAGGCCCACTGCTCGCGCCTCCTCGCAGACGGTGCACGGCTCGCGGTGGTGGTCACGAGCCGTGGTGAAAACACGCTGCCGGCCAGGAGATGAGGTCCTTGCCGGGGTCGAACGGGAGCCTAGCTCAGCGCAACCCGCACCACCGTGGCGGGGCGGTGCCCCTGCGGTGCAGTTTGTGTCACACCGCGGACAATCCTGCCGCCGAAACACGGCCGTCGCACGCCGCCCGGCATACTGGGCCCTTCGAACTCGGCGACAGGAGAGGTTGCGAGAGCCTTGTGCGGCCTGGTGGGACTGGTTAGCCCTAGCAAGAACGAAGCCGAGCAGGCACGCTCGGCCGTGGCGGGGGCGCTGCGCTGCCAACGGCACCGCGGACCCGACGAGAGCGGTACCTGGCACAGCGATGAGGTCGTGTTCGGCTTCAACCGGCTGTCGATCATCGACATCGAGCACTCGCACCAGCCCCTGCACTGGGGCCCGGTGGAGTCGCCGGACCGGTACACGATCCTGTTCAACGGTGAGATCTACAACTACCTCGAGTTGCGCTCGGAGCTGAGCGAGAAGCACGGCGCCAAGTTCGAGACCGACGGTGACACCGAGACGATCGTCGCCGCGTACCACCACCTCGGCCCCGCCGCCGTGAGCCGGTTGCGAGGCATGTTCGCGTTCCTCATCTGGGACTCGGAGCGCAGGGTCGTCTTCGGCGCGCGCGACCCGTTCGGCATCAAGCCGCTGTACTACGCGGTCGGCCCGCACGGCGTCGCGTTCTCCAGCGAGAAGAAGAGCGTGCTGGAACTGACGGGCACGATCGGCGTCTCGCCGAAGCTCGATCGCAAGGCGCTGCAGCATTACCTGACCCTGCAGTACGTGCCGGAACCGGAGTCGCTGCACGGCGAGGTCCGCCGCATCGAGTCCGGTACCTCGTTCACCGTCTCCCCCGGCGGCGAACCGGTGATCGAGCGTTACTTCCCGGCGAGCTTCCGCCCGCGGACGGTGCGCAGCGAGTCCGACGCCAACCGGCTCTACGACGAGATCACCGAGGCGCTGCGCGATTCCGTCGCCAAGCACATGCGCGCCGACGTCACCGTCGGCTCGTTCCTGTCCGGCGGCATCGACTCCACCGTGATCGCCGCGCTGGCCAAGGAGCACAACCCCGATCTGATCACCTTCACCACCGGTTTCGAGCGGTCGGGCTTCTCCGAGGTCGACGTCGCCGCGGAGTCGGCGGCGGCGATCGGTGTGAAGCACGTGGTCCGCACGGTGACGGCGCAGGAGATGATGGACTCCCTGCCGCTCATCACGTGGTACCTCGACGACCCGGTGGCCGACCCCGCGCTCGTGCCGCTGTGGTTCATCGCCCGGGAGGCCCGCGAGCACGTCAAGGTCGTGCTGTCCGGTGAGGGCGCCGACGAGTTGTTCGGCGGCTACACGATCTACCGCGAGCCGCTGTCCCTGGCACCGTTCGAGAAGGTGCCCGGTGCAGTGCGCAAGGCGATGGGAAGGGTCTCCACGAAGATCCCGCAGGGTGTTCGCGGCAAGGACCTGCTGCGTCGCGGTGCGTTGACGCTGGAGGAGCGCTACTACGGCAACGCGCGCATCTTCCTCGACGACCAGCTCCAGCAGGTGCTGCGCACGTACGACCCGGCTGTGTCCCACATGGACGCCACCGCCGCGCCGTACCGCGAGTCGCAGGACTGGGACTCGGTGACCCGGATGCAGCACGTGGACCTGTTCACGTGGCTGCGCGGCGACATCCTGGTCAAGGCCGACAAGATGACCATGGCGAACTCGCTGGAGCTGCGCGTCCCGTTCCTCGACCCCGAGGTCTTCAAGATCGCCTCGCAGATCCCCTCCGAGTTGAAGATCACCAAGGAGACCACGAAGTTCGCGCTGCGCAAGGCGATCCGCGACATCGTGCCCGCGCACGTGCTGAACCGCCGCAAGCTCGGCTTCCCGGTGCCGATCCGGCACTGGCTCAAGGACGAGATGCACGACTGGGCACTCGACACGGTCAACCAGTCGCAGACCGATCAGTACATCGACAAGCCCGCCGTGCGCAGGCTCATCGAGGAGCACCGCTCGGGCGTGATGGACCACAGCAGGCGCATCTGGGCGCTGCTGGTGTTCATGATCTGGCACGGCATCTTCATCGAGGGCCGCATCAAGCCCGCCGTGCCGGAGCCGCACTACCCCGTCAAGCTCTAGTCGTTCGACGCGAAAGGCACGTTCGATCCTCTGCGGACTGAACGTGCCTTTCGCCGCATTCAGGCCTTCGTGCGGGTGTCTCGGCCGGTGGCCGGCCCTGGCTCGGTGCCCGAGCCGACCACCGGCACCGATCAGACCGGCAGGACGGTGGCGATCTCGGTCGCGGCGTCCGGCCCGAATGCCGCGCTGAGGCGCGCGTGGGCGACCTCGCGGTCGAGGACCCACTCCTGCGTACCGACGGTCTCCAGCACGAGCACCGCGATCAGTGAACCGAGCTGCGCGGCGCGCTCGAGGTCGAGGCCCGCGGTGACACCGGCGAGGAACCCGGCGCGGAAGCCGTCGCCGACGCCGGTGGGGTCGGTCTTGCTGACCTCCGGCACTGCAGGGACCTGCAGGGACAGCCCGTCACGGCCGATGATCTCCACGCCCTTCTCGCCGAGCGTCGTGACCCGCATGCCGACCCTGGAGAGCACGTCCTGCTCCGACCAACCGGTCTTCTGCAGCAGCAGCTCCCACTCGTAGTCGTTGCTGAACAGGTACTGCGCGCCTTCGACGAAGGCACGCACCTGCTCGCCGTCCATCCGGGCGAGCTGCTGCGAGGGGTCCGCCGCGAACGGGTAACCGCGCTGGCGGCACTCCTCGGCGTGGCGGAGCATCGCCTCCGGGTCGTCCGGGCTGATCAGCACCAGGTCCAGGCCCTCGGTCCGCGCTGCGACCGGTTCGATCTCGATGAGCCGGGCATCGGCCATCGCGCCGGCGTAGAACGACGCGATCTGGCACATGTCCTCGTCGGTCGTGCAGACGAAGCGGGCGGTGTGCGCGACCTCGGACACCCGCACGCCCGAGCAGTCGACTCCGTGCCTCTCCAACCACGACCGGTAGTCGTCGAAGTCCCGGCCGACGGCACCGACGAGCACCGGCCGGCAGCCCAGGACGCCCATTCCGAACGCGATGTTCGCGCCGATGCCGCCACGGCGGACGACGAGGTCGTCGACGAGGAAGCTCAACGAGACGCGGTGGAGCTGGTCTGCGATGAACTGCTCGGCGAACCTCCCCGGAAAGTGCATCAGGTGGTCGGTGGCGATACTTCCGCTGACGGCTACGGGCACCAGGCGGCCCTTCCCTTCATCTGTGTACGAGCACGCGCCGACCACCCGGGCATGGCAGAGGTCTGGTGGTGGACTGGTCGAGCTCCTGCTCGAGCTTCACTGCACGGCTTCACTCGGACGAGTGCTTGGCGGCCAACCCGAAAGACTACCGCTTGGTAGGGCTGTCGCAGGTCAGAGCACCGACCTACGGTCGACCCGTGACGAACCCCGAACCGACCACGATGACCGAGCTGATCGAGGACTGCGCCGACATCCCGCACTCGATCACACACGCCGACCCTCCGCTACCCGCGCCCCGTGCGGCGGCGGCGTGGCAGGTCGACGAGCGGTGCGCGAATCAGGTCGAAGGCCTGAACGACTACGGCAGCTGACCGCAAGACGAAGGGCCGCGATCCGGGTGGATCGCGGCCCTTCGTGTCCGCTGACTAGTGGAACGAGTCGCCGCAGGCGCAAGAACCGCCCGCGTTCGGGTTCTCGATCGTGAAGCCCTGCTTCTCGATGGTGTCCACGAAGTCGATGACTGCGCCCTCGACGTACGGGGCGCTCATGCGGTCGACGGCGACCTTCAGGCCACCGAAGTCACGCAGGGCGTCGCCGTCGAGGCTGCGCTCGTCGAAGAACAGCTGGTAGCGCAGGCCCGCACAACCACCGGGCTGAACGGCGATGCGCAGGTGCATGTCATCCCGACCCTCCTGATCGAGCAGCGCCTTCGCCTTCACAGCTGCCGCTTCGGTCAGCGTCACGCCGTGGGTGGGCGCTTCAGTGGTCGAGGCGGCTTCCTGAGCGGTCGTCATAGCTCTCCCTCAGTGGTCCTAGATCGGGCGGTCCGCCCTGAGCAACACGGGCAACACCCGCTTTGTTCCACTTCCATGGTGTCACAGCACGGCGATTTGTCGAACGTTACGCCAACCACTGCCGAGCCACGTCCGCGGCCGGCGCCGTCGTCATGACGGGCGGAGTCCGGCTCGACATCAGCGGGCTGGGCCAGAGCGACGCGCTCCTGATGTCGGAGCAGTGTCCCGGTCCGCTGGGTGCGGACCAACGGGGTCGGCTCTCCCGCCTGTGAGCTCTGGTGGCGTACCTGGCATGCCCCGCGACGCGCTCCCCTACTCTTAGCCCCGTGAGGTTCTTGCGCCGCAATCCCGCCGAAGACACCGATACCGCCCGAGACACCGCGGTGGAGGTGACGGCTGCCGAGCTGGAGAAGGGACGCACCCCTGGCAAGGGTCGCCCCACTCCGACCCGGCGTGAGGCGCAGGGCAAGCGCAAGGGACCGGTCCCGCCGCCGCCGCGGACCCAGCGCGAGGCGCTCAAGCGCATGCGCAGCAACAAGACGAGCAAACAAGAGCGCCGTGCCGCAGCCGGCGAGCGGCGTGCGCGGATGATGGCCGGCGAGGACAAGTACCTGCTGCCGCGTGACCGCGGGCCGGTGAAGGCCTACATCCGTGACGTGGTGGACTCGCGCCGCAACCTCATGGGCCTGTTCATGCCGCTGGCGATCCTGGTGTTCGTCGCGCTGCTGACCCCGGCGCCCGCCGTGCAGCAGTATGCGACGCTGCTCACGACGTTCATGCTGCTCGCGATGATCGTCGAAGGTTTCGTGCTCGGCCGTCTGGTGACCAAGCGTGTGCGTGCGAAGTTCCCGAACGAGCCGATCAAGGCCACGTCGATCGGCTGGTACTCCTTCATCCGGGCGAGCCAGCTGCGCAAGCTCCGGGTGCCGAAGCCACGGGTCGCAGCGGGCGACAAGGTTCAGTAAGCGTTCATTAGCAAGCCGAAGGATCTGGGACTAGGCTCCCCGTCATGGAGTTCCGACGTCTCGGCCGCAGTGGCCTCAACATCAGCGAGATCTCGTACGGCAACTGGCTCACCCACGGTTCCCAGGTCGAGGAAGAGCAGGCTCAGGCTTGCGTCCGCGCGGCGCTGGACGCGGGCATCACCACGTTCGACACGGCCGACGTCTACGCCAACACCAAGGCGGAGTCGGTCCTCGGCCGCGCCCTGGCGGGCGAGCGCCGTGAATCGTTGGAGATCTTCACGAAGGTGTTCTGGCCGACGGGTCCTGGCGGCCCCAACGACAAGGGACTCGGCCGCAAGCACATCATCGAGTCGGCCAACGCGTCGCTGAAGCGGCTGCAGACCGATTACGTGGACCTCTACCAGGCGCACCGATTCGACCGGACGGTGCCGCTCGAGGAGACCATGCTCGCCTTCGCGGACCTCGTCCGCCAGGGCAAGGTCCTCCACATCGGTGTGTCGGAGTGGAACGCCGACCAGATCACACGGGGCGCGGCGATCGCGCGTGAGCTGAACATCCCGTTCATCTCCAACCAGCCGCAGTACTCGATGCTGTGGCGAGTCATCGAGTCGCAGGTCGTGCCGACCTCCGAGCGCGAAGGCATCAGCCAGATCGTGTGGTCCCCGATCGCCCAGGGTGTGCTGACCGGCAAGTACCTGCCGGGCGGGCAGCCGCCCGCGGGTTCCCGCGCCACCGACGAGTCCGGCTCGAAGATGATCGCCAGGTTCATGCGCGACGAGGTGCTGGAGAAGGTGCAGCAGCTCAAGCCGATCGCCGACGAGGTGGGGTTGTCGCTGGCCCAGCTCGCCGTCGCGTGGGTGTTGCAGAACCCGAACGTCGCGTCGGCGATCATCGGTGCCTCCCGGCCCGAGCAGGTGCACGAGAACGTGAAGGCGG
>DASYMV010000266.1:0-3678 GCA_036008865.1 Pseudonocardiaceae bacterium
CGGCGAACACCTCGGGATGCCCCGGCAGCGTGCAGTCCGGCAGCACTGCGACCCGGCCCGAGCGGTCGGTCGCGGCGCCGGTCGTGGCGGCGAGCATGCGTGCGAGCGGTGACGCCTGGACGCCGGCCGCCCAGATCTTGGTGACGGCGGGGATGCGCATTTCACCGTCCGGACTCTTCACCGTGATCGACTCGTCGTCCATGGCCACGGCCATGCTGTTGAGGCGGACCTCGACTCCCATCTTCTCCAGTCGCCGTCGGGTGTAGCGCTGCAGTTTGGGGTGGAACGGGCCCAGGACCACCGGGGCGGCGTCCAGCATGATGATCCTGGCCTTCCTGGTGTCCACCGACCGGTAGTCGCGCGGCAACACCTTGTGCGCGAGCTCGGCTATCTGCCCGGTCAGCTCCACCCCGGTCGGTCCGGCTCCGATGACGACGAACGTCAGGTATCGGGCGCGTTCGTCCGAGTCGACGGCCAGTTCGGCCATCTCGAAGGCGCTCAGGATGTGGCTGCGCAGCTTCCGCGCGTCCTCGAGGGTTTTCATGCCGGGGGCGTACGCAGCCCACTCGTCATGACCGAAATACGCGTGCGTCGCTCCTCCAGCGACCACCAGCGAGTCGTACGGCAACGTCAGCCTTCGGCCGTCGGGTGCGACCGCCGAGACCAGCCGGCCCGTCAGGTCGAGGTGCGTGACCTCGGCGAGCAACACCCGTGCGTTCGCCTGCCGGGATGTCACGTGACGCAGTGCCGGGGCGATCAGCCCCTCGGGCATGATGCCGGTCGCCACCTGGTAGAGCAGCGGCTGGAAGAGGTGGTGGTTGGTCCGGTCGATGATGGTCACATCGGCGTCGGCTCCCGCCAGGGCCTTGGTCGCGTTGACCCCGCCGAACCCGCCGCCGACCACCACCACCTGGTGACGCCGCTGTGCCATCACCGCACCTCCCCGGTCACGTGACTGGTCGTCCGCCACAGGAAGACCCCGTCGGGTCTGCGAACGCGCTCGGCGTCGCCGCGGACCTCGTGGTAGGCGAGGTAGGCGAGGATCTCCGCCATCGCGAAATGCCTCTGGGAAGCCGTGAGCGGCATGCGGAACAGCTCCTCGGTCAGCTCGGTGACGGACCGGTCGTGTCCGTCGATCAGCTCCAGCACCTGGTCCAGCCGTCGCCGCTTCGCCTGCTCGATACCGGCGGCACGGCGGGCACCGTCGGCGAAGGGTTCGCCGTGGCCCGGCAGCACCACCGCAGGCGCGAGTTCTCGCACGCGCCGCAGGGACGCCAGGTAGGAGCCCATCGGGTCGCGGTCGAAGCCGCGCTCGAAGGTGACCGGTGGCGAAACCGCCTTCAGCAGGTGATCTCCCGAGCACAGCACCCGGTCCCGGGGCGACCACAGGCAGATGTGCCCTGGCGAGTGCCCCGGCGTGTGCAGGACCTCCCACGTGCGACCGCCGACGGGCAACCGCTCACCGCCCAGCAGACGAGTGGTCGGCCGGCCGATCGAGGGCATGACCGGCATCCAGTCGCGCAGGCCGCTCGACGTCTCGGTGAGTTGCCGTCCGAACAGGCCGTGGTCGGCCAGCATCAACGTGCGTTGGTCGACCGCCTCCTCCGGATCGGCGTACTTCGCGAGGTCGCGATCGGTGTCGGCGTGCATCCACAGTTCGGCACCGCTGCGCCGGACCACTTCCCCCGCGATGCCGAAGTGGTCGATGTGCGCGTGCGTGATGACCAGCCGGGTGAGGTGGTCGAAGGAGCGGCCGCACTCGGCCAGCGCTGCGGCGAGCGTCGCCGTGCCGTCCCCCCTCGGGCCGCCCTCGTCGTCTCCGGACGCGACACCGCAGTCGACGAGTGTGTCGCCCGCCGGGCCGACGAGCAGGTAGGCGCTGACGTCGGGTATGCCGTGGACGCCGAGTGGGAGCGCGAGCCGGAACACGCCCGGCGCGACCTCCGCTGCCATCGACATGGACGAAACGTCACACGGCGGGGGGTTCGTGGCAACGGTGGCTTCCGCCCAGCGGACAAACCGGGATCACGATGTTCGTGATCTTCCACAGTGGACAGTTGCGTTCTGCTCCCAGGAGACCACATGCTGCCGTCCATCACGCCGAGCAGCCGTGCACGGTGACGGAGATCGCGAATCGCTTGGTGGCCAAGGCGATTCTCAACGACCAATGTCACCTGCACTCTCCGCGCCCTTGCTCACCTCGCGTGCCTGCGCGGGTCGGGCCGCGTGCAACGCCGGGAGCACCGGGACGGTGTGCACGAGTGGTAGGCGACGAACTACACGCCGCGTCCGGCCACGACTCGTCGAGCAGTGCTCACGCGACGAGGTGAGCGCGCGTCACGCCACAGGTGCCGATCCGCCGTTCCTGCCGCCGTGCAACGCGAAGTTCGTGCTCATCGCGGGGAGCGGCCACCGGTTGCCCGACTCGCAGGCCAGTTCCCGCGAGAGGCTGCGCGCCGCCACGGACAGTGCGGGCCGGATTACCTGGAAGTCACTGCGCAGATCGCTCACCCGCACTTCGAGCGCCGCGATGACGACGCCGCCGGGGCCGAAGACCGGTGTCGCGACCGCCGACTTGCCCAGCTCCAGTTCCCAGCGGGACACCGCCACCCTCGCGAGCCGGGTCACCGCCAGACCGCGGCGCAACCGTTCCGGCGTGGTGAGCGTGTACGGAGTGAAGGGCTTGAGTCCCTGGGCGATCAACGTGTCCACGACTCTGGGCGGGCAGAAGGCCAGCAGTGCCTTGCCCACCGCCGTGGCGTGCGCGGGCAGCACCGCTCCGTCGGAGAGCGACGACACCGGCCTGTGCCCGGCGAGCTTCTCGATGTAGGTCACGGCGAGGTTCTGCAGCACCCCGAGCCGGACGTCACGCCGCGTCGCGCTCGACAGGTCCTCCAAGACGTACGGCGCTCGTTCCCACAGGCTGTGCGAGTTGCCCGCGTGCCCGCCGATCATCCGCAACGGCAGACCCACGCGGTAGAGCCCGTCCTCGGTCCGTTCCAGCACGTGCCAGGCCGCGAGCTCGCTGGCCAGGCGGTGCGCGGTGGAGATCGGCAATCCCGTGAGCCGCGCGATTTCGGTCAGGGAGTGCATGCTTCCGTCGGTGAAGGCCGTCAAGATCGCGGTGACCTTGCTGGTCACCGAACGCCCCGATTCAGCCGAGTTACCCGCCACCGCAACCCCTCTCTCTCGCTTCAGGGACCAGACCGTCACACGGGCCGGCGGCGCGAGACAGGAATCGTTGCCGCTGAGTGGAAAGTGCAGGGAGAACGCGGGCCGAGTTGCCGCTGAGTGGAAGAACGACGATCGGCGGCCGTCCGCCCGGAGGCGGGCGGGACCTCACGACATCCCCACGTCGGACGATTTCGCGTCCGCTTCGTGCGCAGAGAGAACATTTCATAGGCGTTCCCGAAGAAGGAGGTCATCGAACATTACGTCATTCACCCGGCTTGACCGGAGTTTCGCGACCGCGTGCCGCGTGCGACCGTCAGCGGCCGGACGGCACGCGCGAGCCGTTGGACGGCAGAGCCGGGCGGCCAGGAGATCGTTCCTGCAGCGCGCGCGACACGGAGATCGCGGCGGTGCGCACGGCCGGGGCCAGCGTCCTCAGGTCGTCGCGGCCCGTCCGCTTCACCACGGCGAGCGCCGCCACGGCGATTCGCTCTGCGTCGAACACCG
>DASYMV010000267.1:0-1831 GCA_036008865.1 Pseudonocardiaceae bacterium
GCGCTGATCTTCAACACCGGGACGTCCGCACAGACGTTCCCGGCGGCCCTGTCGAGCATGTTCTTCCAGGTCTCGGTTCCAACCGAGGTGGCGAGCGCGACCGTGTTGGGTCTCATCCCGCCACTCGTGGTGGCAGCGATCTTCCAGCGGTACATCCGCAAGGTCAACCTGGTCGGTCTGTAGAGATGGACGGTCTCATGCAATCAGAAGCACAGCAGGTGCGCGTCGTCATCGACGCGGTGAACAAGCGCTACGGCAAGTCGCCGCGCAAGGCTCTCGACGACGTCAGCCTGGACGTCGCCGCGGGTGAGATGCTGGCCATCCTCGGACCGTCCGGAAGCGGCAAGACCACGTTGCTCAGCGTGCTCGCGGGTCTGGAGCCGATCGATGACGGCCGCCTCCGCTTCGGCGAGGACGACGTCACCGAGGTTCCGGCCGAGCGACGGAACGTGGCGGTGGTCTTCCAGTCGTCGATGCTGTACCCGCACCTTTCGCTGCGCCAGAGCATCGGTTTCGCGCCACGACTGCAGAAGGTGCCGGACGCCGAGATCGACAACCGCATCACCGAAGTGGCGGGCTGGCTGCGCATCGCGCACCTGCTCGACCGCAGACCGCACGAGGTCTCCGGCGGTGAGCGCCAGCGCGCGGCGATCGCGAAGGCACTGGTCTCACGTCCGGCCCTGCTGCTGATGGACGAACCGTTCTCGGCAGTGGACGCGCAACTGCGTCGCCAGCTGCGCAGCGAACTCGTCAAGCTGCACAAGGAGTTCGGCACCACGACGGTGTTCATCACCCACGACCAGGAAGAGGCCATGAGCATCTCCGATCGTGTCGCGGTCATGCGCGACGGTCGGTTGGTCCAGGTCTCCGAACCCCTGGAGCTGTACCGGCGCCCCGCCTCTGCGTGGCTGGCCGATTTCGTCAGCGTGCAGCCGTTCAACCTCATGAACGTGCGGCACACCGGCGACGGGGGGTTGACGGCGTTCGCCGGGGACGTGAACCTGTCAGCCCCACGGGGCGAGCTTCCCGAGGACTTCGACCTCGGGGTGCGTCCGGAGCACGTGAAAGTCCAGGCGGCCGAGCGGTCCGCGCTGCGCATCTACACCCGCGAGGTGATCGGAGGCCAACTGAAGTACACCGTCCGCACGCCGCACGGGGACGAGATCGTCGCCGTGTGCGGTGAGGAGAACGTCCTGGCCGTCGACACACCGGTCGAAGTGTCCGTCGACTGGCGACACGCCCTGGCATTCGGCGCCGACGGCAACCGACTTGACATCGACTTCACCGGGGAGCCCGCCCGTGTTTCTTGAACTGCTCAAGCGCCGTAACCCCGCTCTGCTGCGGGCCGCCGGGGAGTTGACGCTGCAGCGGCAGATCCCGCCGAACACATTCGTGCTCGACGTCGACGCCATCGCCGCGAACGGGAAGGCGATCCGCGCCGAGGCCGACCGGCTCGGATTGCACCTGTACTTCATGACCAAGCAAATTGGCCGCAACCCGGTGGTGACGAAAGCGCTGACGGGCGAGGGCGGCCGTGAGACCGTGTCGGTGGACATCGCCGACGCCAATGCGTTGAGCGCACACGGTTTCGGCCTCGGGCACATCGGCAACCTCGTGCAGGTCCCGTCCATCGACCTTCCTCGCATCATTGCGCTCGAACCCGAAGTGATCTCGGTGTTCAGCCTGGGGAAGGCTCGCCAGATCGCGCAGGAGGCCGAGCGGCAGGGACGTACTCAGGGACTGCTGCTGCGGGTGGCCGACCCGGCGCGTGACGTCTACCTGTCCGGCATGGACGGCGGCATCGTGCTCGACGAGCTGGCCGCGACGGCAT
>DASYMV010000268.1:0-23107 GCA_036008865.1 Pseudonocardiaceae bacterium
CCTCGCAGATCGATAGTTGTAGCATCCAACTAGTTGTTGCTCCCCACCCCGGATGGCTCCCATGTCAGACGCGACCGATCTCGAGATCGCCGATCGGCTCGGCGTTCAGCTGATCCGCTTCCTCAAGCTGGTCGGCAAGGCAGGCGCACAGTGCCAGGCCTCGCACGAGGACGGCATCGAACGGGCGAGCTACGCGTTGCTCGCCTGCCTCGTGACGGCGGGACCGCGGCGGACCACGGCACTCGCCGAGTCGGTCCACTCCGACACCTCGACGGTGAGCCGGCAGGTCAGCGCGCTGGTGCAGCACGGTCTGGTCGAACGCCGTCCCGACCCGGCGGACGGCAGGGCGTGCATCCTGGCCGCCACCGCCACGGGTGAGCGGGTGTACGAGCGGAACCGCCGCGTGCGCAACGGGTACGTGGCCGAACTGCTGGCCGACTGGCCGGAGCAGGACCGCAAGCAGTTCATCGAACTGCTCTCGCGCTTCAACACGCAATTCGAAACCAAAGGGGATCAACGATGACCGTCGACGCACCTGTGGCGTCCGGCCAATCTCCAGCTGGGACACTCACCCACCGGCAGATCCTGGTGATCCTGAGCGGTCTGCTGTTGGGCATGTTCCTCGCCGCGCTCGACCAGACGATCGTCGGTACGTCGATCCGGACGATCGCGGATGACCTGCACGGCTTGAGCCTGCAGGCGTGGGCGACCACCGCATACTTGATCACGTCGACCATCACGACGCCGATCTACGGCAAGCTCTCGGACATCTACGGTCGGCGGCCGCTGTTCATCACCGCCATCTCGATCTTCGTGATCGGATCGCTCGCCTGCACGTTCTCCCAGTCGATGTACCAGCTCGCGGTGTTCCGCGCACTGCAGGGACTCGGTGCCGGCGGTCTGTTCTCGCTGGCGTTCACGATCCTCGCCGACATCATGCCGCCGCGGGAACGTGCCAAGTACCAGGGTTACTTCCTCGCCGTGTTCGGCACCTCCAGCGTGCTGGGCCCGGTGATCGGCGGTTTCCTCGCGGGGCAGAGCTCGATCCTCGGCATCACCGGCTGGCGCTGGGTGTTCCTGGTGAACGTGCCGATCGGCATCATCGCGCTGGCCGTCGTGGCCAAGGTGCTGCACGTGCCGCACCAGCGGCACGACCATCGGGTCGACTACTGGGGCGCGCTGTTCCTGACCGTCGGCCTGGTGCCGCTGCTGCTGGTCGCCGAGCAGGGACGCGAGTGGGGCTGGGACTCCAACCGTTCGATCATCTGCTACGCCATCGGTGCGATCGGATTGATCTCCTTCATCTTCGTCGAGCACCTGATGAAGGACGCGGCGCTGATCCCGCTGCGGTTGTTCGGCAACTCGACCTTCAGCATGACGACCATCGCCGGGTTCATCGTCGGCGTCGGCATGTTCGGCGGGATCTCGATGATCCCGCAGTACCTGCAGATCGTGCAGGGCATGTCGCCGACCAAGGCCGGTCTGATGATGGTGCCGATGACACTCGGCATCATGGCCGCGTCGATCATCTCCGGTCAGATCACCTCGCGCACCGGTCGGTACAAGCTCTTCCCGATCGTCGGCACGCTGCTGCTGATCGCCGGCATGCTGCTGTTCCACCAGGTCGGCGTCGACACCCCGTTGTGGCAGCCGCTGGTCTACATGGTCGTGTTCGGCCTCGGGCTCGGCAACTGCATGCAGACGCTGACCGTCGCGGCCCAGAACTCCGTGTCGTTCCGGGACATGGGCGTGGCCACGGCGTCGACCACGTTCTTCCGCCAGATGGGCGGCACGGTGGGTGTCGCGGTCTTCCTGTCCATCCTGTTCAGCACGCTTCCCGACAGGATCAAGGAACACTTCCAGTCGGCGGCGCATTCGCCTTCGTTCCTGGCGGCGCTGCAGAACCCGTCGGTCGTGGGGAATCCGGCCAACAAGCCGGTCGTCGACGCCCTGCACAGCGGCGGAGCCGGGGGCAACGTGGGTGGCGTGCTGCAGGACTCCTCGTTCCTGCATCACATGGACCCGCGACTGGCTCGCCCGATCCTGCAGGGCTTCACCGACTCGATCGACCTCGTCTTCCTGGCCGGCGCCGTGGTGATGGTGGTGGCCTTCCTGGTCACCCTGTTCATCAAGGAGATCCCGCTGCGCACGCAGACCGCCACCCAGGCGGCAGCGGCGGAGGGCGTCGTGGCGGCGGCGGCGGAAGCCGTGCAGGAGAGGGCCCCCGAGCCCGCACAGGAGTACGTACAGGAAATGGCACTGATGGGAGCGAAGCACGCCTTGGCCGAGCAGAACGGGCATCAGAGGACCGCACCGACCGCGTTCACCGAACCGATCGGCGAGCGGGTGCACGGTCAGGTACGTCGGGGCGACGGTGGCCCAGTGGCAGGCGCCGTGCTCACCTTGATCGATCACAGCGGACGGCAGGTCTCGCGCGGCACCGCGGGCGATGACGGCACTTACGCGCTGAACGCTCCGGGCACCGGAGCCTACGTGCTCATCGCGTCGGCCCCCCGCCACCAGCCGCAGGCGTCCAGCCTGACCGTCCACGACGGCCCCGCGAACGTCGACGTGGTGCTGAGCGGCTCCAGCGGTGTCACCGGCGTCGTGCGGGCGGCGGGCAGCGGCGACGTGCTGCCGGGCGCGCGGGTGACGCTCGCCGACGAGCGTGGTGAGGTCGTCGGTTCCAAGACCACCGCCGCCGACGGCCGGTACTACTTCACCGAACTCGTCGCAGGCGGTTACACGCTCGTGGTCAACGCCGACGGCTTCCGCCCGGCGGCCCTGCCGTTGCTGATGCCCGACACCGGGGAGGTGCGCCGCGACGTCGAACTCGTCGGTGGCGCGCAACTCACCGGAAGAGCCCGCACCCGCGACGGTCAGCCGGTGGCGGACGCGCGGATCACGGTCGTCGACGACGGCGGCAACGTCATCGCGATGACCCACACGGACGCCGAGGGCCAGTACGTGCTGACCGATCTGACCGAGGGCGAGTACACGGTGATCGCGAGCAGTTACCCACCGGTTGCCACGCAGTCGAAGATCACGGCGGGCGAGCGCGTTCGGCACGACGTCGAACTCGGGTACGAGGAGCAGGTGTGAGCACGGGAGTTCAGGCGCAGGTCCGCAGCGGTGACGGTTGGGCGGTGCCGCACGCGGTGCTGACCATCACCGACCTCGGCGGCCAGCAGGTCGCAAGGGTCGACGCGAACGACGCGGGCGTGGTCGCGACGCAACCGCTGCCCGCGGGCAGCTACACGGCGATCCTCACGGCTGCCGGATACACGCCGACCGCCCGGACCGCGGTCGTCACCTCCTCCGGCGCCGCGGCGCTCGGTGTGGTCGTGCTGGACCGGATGGGCGGTGTCGAGCTCCCGCCACCGGGGATCTGGACGATCGATCCCGCGCACTCGTCCGTGTCGGTCACCGCTCAGCACCTCGGCGTGTCCAGCGTGCGAGGCAGGTTCACGGAGTTCGGCGGCATGATCGAGGTCGCAGAGCCGGTTGAGCGCTCCACGGTGCACGCGGTGATCCAGGCCGCGAGCATCGACACGAGCAACAAGATGCGCGACGACCACCTGCGTTCGCCGGACTTCCTCGACGTCGACCGCGACCCGACGATCACCTTCGTCACGCGCGGGCTGACCCCGCGCGGGTCGAACTGGGTGCTGACCGGCGACCTCGAACTGCACGGCGTGAGCCGGACGGTCGACCTGGACCTGGAGTACCGCGGTACGGCACCAGACCCGTGGGGCGGCACGAGGGCTGCGTTCCACGCGACGACCACGTTGCGACGCGGCGACTTCGCGATGGACTACAACGCGGTCGTGCGGGCGGGCATCGCCGCCATCGGCACCACGCTGCAGGTGGAGATCGACGTGCAGGCGGTGCAGGGCGACTCACTGCCCGAGGCGTGATCCCTCCAGGAAGGCGTTGAAGGGCTCCACCGGGAACGTCAGCACGGGCCCGGTGGAGTTCTTGGAGTCGCAGACGGCGACCTGCTCGGCGAACGCGATCTCGACGCAGTTCCCGTTGTCAGCATCGAGAAGGAGCCGTTCATTTCCCGAATGCGCGCCGACTCCGGTCGGCAGCACGTGAATGGTTGCGGTCGGCCATTCGGCGGCCTCGAGCAGATGTGCCAACTGCGCTTCTCCGTTCGTGGCGGCAACGAGGCCCGCAACACCGCCGAAGCCGCTGTTTCCAAGACGGTGCACGACTTGTTGGTGGCCACGACGAAGCGACGGCGTCACTTGGTCCGCATGATTCGGACCCTGCTGGAATACATGAACAAGGGCGAAGAGTCGAGGGTTCGCCACACGACCGAGCGTGTGGCTCAACCCGGTCGGAACCTGTGACCGAATGTGCTCGATCTGTTACGCCTTCAAGCTTTCGCCAACCCGTTGGCCCCAGGTCGCCCTGTCGATGCCGAACCTGCACGTACGCTCAGGAGCGTGTTGTTGTCCGCATCGTCCGAAACGCTCGCGCTCGGTCCCCTCGACACCGCCGGCCCGGTCGCGGTGTGGGTCATCACCCTGAGCTTCCTGTTCGCCGAATGCGCGTTCATCTTCGGGCTCTTCCTGCCCGGTGACTCACTGCTGTTCGCGGCGGGGGTGATCCTCGCTCAGCACCACAACCCGCTGAACGCGTGGCTGCTGTCCGTGGTGGCGGTGGTGGTCGCGATAGCGGGCAACCTCGTCGGTTACTACGTCGGCCGCACGACGGGCACACGTCTGCTCGCCCGGCGCGGTGGACGAGTGCTCAACCGGGAAAATCTCGAGAAGGCTCGGGACTTCCTGGACCGCAGGGGGTTCTGGGCGGTGGTGCTCGCTCGCTGGATCCCGTGGATCCGCACACTGGCTCCCATGATCGCGGGCGCGGCGAAGATGAACCCCAGGCGCTACCTGCTCGCCACTTCGATCGGCGCGCTGGCCTGGGTTCCCATACTCGTCCTCGCCGGCTACTACGGAGCGGGTCTGCTGTCGGTGTTCCCCTGGCTGGAGACCGCGGCGATCATCATCAGCATCGCGTTCTTCGTCGGGGGAACCGCTTACGGCATCTGGCGTTACCGCCAGGAGATGAGCAAGCCCGTCGACGAGACCGTCGCCGTGGCGTCAGGTCGCCGCTAGCCCGTGTTTGAGCGCGGCGCCGATCTGCACCGCGCGGCGCGCCTGGAACGCCACCGACCCGAGGTCGGCCTCGCCGGGCGGCACCTGGCCGTTGTTCGACGTGAAGCTCGCGCCGTACGGATTGCCCGACTGGAACTGGATCGGGTCGGCGTATCCGGGGCCGACGATGATCGCGCCCCAGTGGTAGAAGGTGTTGTTCAGCGCCAGGATCGTCGACTCCTGACCACCGTGAGCGGTGGCCGACGACGTGAACGACGACGCGACCTTGTTGACCAGTTCGCCCTGCGCCCACAGCGGACCCGCCTGGTCGATGAACTGCTTCAGCTGCGCGGCGGGCAGGCCGAACCGGGTCGGGGAACCGAAGATCAGCACGTCGGCCCACTCGAGGTCGTCCATCGACGCCTCGGGCACGTCCTGCGTCTCCAAGCGGTGCGACGCCCAGGCCTCGTTCGACTTGATGGCCTCTTCCGGAGCCAATTCGTGCACCTTGCGCAGCCGGACCTCGGCATGCTCCTTCTCGGCGCTCTCCACGGCGGCCCGAGCCAGCTTGTGGGTGCCACCGGTGGCCGAGTAGTAGATGACAGCGACCTTCACCTGTTCGGTCATCGAGTCCTCCCGTCTCGTTGAACCGTCAACGGGGTACCCGCAGCTCGCCGTCCTACAACGTGCCGCTGCCCCGATCCGCCCGAGTGGGTGATACGTCGCGACCTGGCGCCGGACCTCCCAGACCGCGGTACGCGGTCAGAGCACCTCGGTGATGACGACATCCGCGCTCGACTTGGACGCGTTGACCATCAGCGCGTTGACGTGGTCCGTGCCGTGCAGCACGCGCTCCTCCGCCTCGGCCTGAGTACGGCCGTAGCGCAGATGCCGCTCGATGAGCCGCTGCACGCGCAGATCCTCGTCGATCATCAGGAACCACGCCTCGTCGAGCACGATTCGCACGCGCTTCCACTTGTCGTAGTTCAGCAGGAGGTAGTTCCCCTCGGTCACGACGAGCGGGGTTTCCGGCCGGACGGGCACGGCACCCGCCACCGGGTCCTCGATCTCGCGGCGGAACTCCGGCGCGTAGATGATGTCCGGTCCGCTTGCCTTGAGTCGGCCGAGCAGATCGACGTAGCCGGGAATGTCGAACGTGTCGGGTGCACCCTTGCGCTCGACGATGCGCATCCGTTTCAACTCGCTGTGAGCCAGGTGGAAGCCGTCCATCTCGACGAGTGCGGCCTCGCCGTCCATCGCCTCGACGAGGCGTCGCGCGAGGGTGGACTTGCCCGATCCCGGCGCACCGCCGATGCCGAGCAGCTTGCGCTCGCCCGACTCCGTGAGCCTGCGGGCCCGAGCGACCAGGTCCTCGAACTTCACCCGTTGTCCTGCCGCCACCGCTCCAGCTCCTCAACCCAAGTCCCGACGGTGTTCTGCACGCGGACGGCGGCGACGTCGTTGGCCCACCTGATCGCGTCCTCGACCCCGTCGCCCCTCGCGACCGCAACGGCGAGCGCACCGTGCCACACGTCGCCCGCACCGTTGGTGTCCCTCGCCCGGACGGCCGCCACGGCCTGCTCTCCGGTCGAAGCGCCTCGCGACCAGGTGACCGGGTCCGCGCCGTGCGTGCGGATCACCAACGGGACTCCACGTGCGTGCAACTCCTGCTCCGACAGGCTGAAGGCCGACGAGCACGCCGCCACGTCCACCAGCGGCAGCAGCTCGTGGAGCACAGGCTTCCAGCTACCGGCGTCGAGCACCACAGGCAGATCCGCTTTTTTGGCCTCGTGGGCCGCGAGGCGGGCCAGGGGACCGAGGTGGCCGTCGAGGAGGAGCACGTCGGACTGCGCCACGAGGGTCCCCAAACCGTCCACAGTGGCCGGTAGTTCGAACTCCGCTGCATTGCGGGACACCACGGTGCGCTCCCCGTCCCTCTCCCGTACCACGACCATGCTGAGCGAGGGACCACGTGGCGTGTCGGCGATCACATCCCGCACGTCGACCCCTCGCCTGGCCAGACCGGCTTTGGCGAGGTCGGCGACGGGGTCGGAGCCCAGCGCGGTCAGCAGCATCGCCCGGTTCCCCAGCGCCGCCACCGCCGAGGCGGCGTTCGCCGCGGGTCCACCGGGTACCAGATCCACGGAAACGGATTGGATCTTCTCGCCGGGTTCGGGGAACTCGGCGACGCGCTGCACGACGTCGACGGTGGTGAGCCCCACGCACAGGACAGCAGTCATGCCGGTGATCCTCCTGCCAGGTAGGGTCCGATCTCGCAATCGCTTGCGCAAGCGATTGCCGGAAGCGGGAACGGGGACGAGCACATGGTCACCATGAGGGACGTCGCGGCCCTCGCCGGGGTTTCCATCACGACGGTCTCTCACGTGATCAACGAAACGAGACCGGTCGCGGCAGACACCAAGGAGCGGGTCCAGAAGGCGATCGAGGGGACCGGTTACACCGGCGACGCGATCGCGCGTTCCCTCGTCATGGGCGGCACCAAGTCGCTCGGCCTCGCAGTGTCTCTCGTCTCGCACCCCTACTTCGCCGAGTTGATCGCGGCGATCGAGAGCGAGGCGACGCGCTCGGGATACTCGCTCATCCTGATCGACACTCGCGACACCGCGGAGTCCGAGCAGGCCGCGGTGCGGATGTTGCGGTCCCGCCGCGTCGATGGACTGCTGCTGACACCGTCGGCGGGGGCGGGCACCGCGGTGTTGCCGGAATTGCGGCGCCTGGGGATCCCCACCGTTCTCGTCGACCGGCTGGCGGTCAGCAAGGACCTGGACCAGGTCGGGCCGGAGAACGTGCAGGCGACGTCGTCGCTGGTGCGTCATCTCGCCGAGCGGGGCCACCGGCGCATCGGCATGGTGACCGGGCAGGCCGGCCTGGCCACCACCGACGAGCGGGTGCTGGGTTACCGGCTCGGACTGGGTCGCGCGGGCCTCGCGTGGGACGACGAACTCGTCGCGAACGGCGAACTGGGGCCGTTGCTGGACCTCGCGGCACCGCCGACCGCGGTGGTCGCGGGGAACCACATGGTGACCATGGCGGTGCTGCGTGAGGCCCGCCGCCGGGGTGTGCGGATCGGGCAGGACCTCGCGGTGGTGTCCTACGACGAGGTCGAGTGGGCGGAGCTGGTCTACCCACCGCTGACGACGATGGCGCAGCCGATCGAGGAGATCGGCCGCACCGCGGTCCGACTGCTGTTGGCGCGGATCACCGACCCCGATCGGGCTCCCGAAACCATCCGGCTCGCCCCCTCCTTGAAGCACCGCAGGTCCTGCGGCTGCCACTAGGGTTTCAGCGGCGGTGCGGTGGCACCGGCGGGATGTCGTTGCGTTCGAGCACCGCAGCCGCTTCCAACGCCATCCAGCCACCCAGCTGCACCGAAAGGTCGCGCTCGGGCCTGCCGCTGCTGTCGGGCACCACCGCAGGCACCGTCCAATCAGGACCGAAGAGCGGTCCGCCGGACGCTATCGCGCGGTTGCGCCACACCGCTTCTGCCGACGCGAACACCACTTCCGCGGCGAGGGTGCCCACCTTCGCGCGTTCGGGGTCGAGCGCGGGAATGGCCAGCGCCGCCTGCGCCAGGTAGCGCATGAGGATGCCGCTGAAGAGTCCGCCGTCACCGCCCCCGTGACCGCGCAGCACCCCGTCCTCGGCGAGCGAGGTGTCCACGGCGACGACGATGCGCTCGGCCCGGTCGAGCCACACCGGCGCCTCGCTGACCCGTGCGATCTCCAGGCAGGCGCCGAGCAGAACTCCCTGGCAGTAGGTGTAGCAGGTCTTCTCGATCTCGCGGACCTCACCGGAGGGGTGCAGGTGCACGCCGTCCCACGCAAGACCCGATTCGGGGTCGATCAGGTTGTCCTCGACCCAGTCCACGACGGACCGCGCGCGATCGAGATCACTCCGATCGCCACCGGCGAGTGCGAGCCGGGCGAACATGATCGCGGCGGGCCCGTTCGCCGGGACGTTCTTGAAGTCGTCGTTGCGGCGCCACCAGATCCCGCCGCCACCGTCCTCGCTCAAGCCCGATCGCAACTGCGCGGCGATCGCTTCGACCGCCTTCCGCCGGATGACGCCGACCTCCTTGGCCGCGCGCAACAGTGCGAGACCCAGCCAGGCGACGTCGTCGTAGTAGTCGTTGGTCCAACCACCGAGGTTGCGCAGGTGCACTCCCCGCACGATCCGTTTCACCAGCGCCGCACGCGCGGAGGTGGCCGAGCGCAGCTGCGCGTCCACGACGCAGTCGAGCAGGTGCGCCTGCCACCAGTAGTTGAAATTCACGTGGAACCTGCCGCGCCGGTCCACCGGCCAGGTCGCCGTGCCGAGCGCTGTGCCGGGGAGGCCCCACACCTTGCGCAGGTGACGGGACTCCACGGCACGCTCGGCGACGCCGGCCCGTGCGGCCAGGATCTTCGGCGTGGCCCTTTGAACGGTCACGTTCACATCGTGGATGCTGAAGCGTTCAAGAAGCTCGTCGGAACAGATCCCAGTGGTAAAGAGCCATCGCGACCGAGGTGGTGAGGTTGTAGCTGGACACCTTCTCCCGCATCGGCAGGGCGACCAACCGGTCGGCTCGGTCGCGCAGCTCGGCCGAGAGACCGTGCCGCTCGGAGCCGAACGCGAGCACCGCGTCATCGGGAATCCTCGCCTGCCGGATGTCGGCGCCGTCGGCATCCAGCGCGATGACCGGACCGGCGAGGTCGTCGAGCGCGCGCAGGCGCGTGACCGGCAGGGCGAAGTGCAGACCCGCGCTGCCCCGCAACACGTTCGGGTGCCACGGGTCCACGTCGCCGATCGACAGCACGCCTGACGCGCCCAGCCCCGCCGCGACGCGGATGACGGCACCGAAGTTGCCGAGGTTGCGGGGGTTGTCGAGGAGGACCGCTGGGGCCGAACGCCCCGCGGCCAGGAGCGCTCCGACGTCCACGGCCGGGGGGCGCGCGAGTGCGGCGACACCAGTGGGGTGGGTCCGGCCGACGAGCTTGACGAAGTCGGCCGCGTCCAGCTCCGTCGCCTTGGCGCGCAACAGGTCCACCAGATCGGGCGCGTGCGACTCGGCCAGTTTCAGCGTGGCCGCAACGCTCGTGGTGATCACCGGGCCGACGTCCCCACCGAACCGGAGCGCGTGCTTGACGGCGTGGAAGCCTTCGAGCACCACGGTTCCGCCGCTACGCCATTCGGTCACGGCACTCGGCGTGCGCGCCCAGCCCGTGGGTCGTGGTTCGACGTTCACCGCGCCACCTCAGGTACAGACCGGCCCAGGACACCAGCACGATGGCCCCGACGAGCACCTGCACGAGGTGCGCGACCCGGTCGGGGTAGAGCACGCCGTCGATGTAGGTGTCGATGAACCCGGTCCTCAGCACCGGCATCCCCGCCCGCTCGCGGAAGAAGTTCTCCGCGAAGGTCAACGGGCAGGACAGCGGGAACGCCACGATCAGCGCGGCCCAGGCCGCCATCGCGAGATGGGCGTAGAGGACGGCCTTCCAGCGCCATGCGAAGAACCCGCCGACCAGGAGGAACAGCAGAACGGCGAAGTGCAGAACCATCACCAGCTCGGCGGCTGCTCGAGCGACCACGCGGACCACCCCGTTCCAGACTAGAACGGGTTGGTCCGCCTGCGCTCGCGATAAACGTGATGTTCATCCGCGGGGCAACGCCTGCCACGGCACGTGGGCCTGCAGGTCCAGCAGCAGGTCGGTGAGCTGAGCCAGCGGCGTCTGCAAAAGCGTGCCGGGAACCACCGCCGCGAGGTTGTGCTCGTCGAAGGTCACCGCCACGCCGTTCGCCCTCGGGTCGTTCAGCAGCGCCTGCGTCAGGCCGGACGCGAGAAGCGCCTTCGCGAAGGTGGGATGCTTGCGCCGCACCTGGAACCGGCTGTCGAACACCGCGTCCCCGGTGGTGACGAACTGCTCCAGCAGGTTCCACACCGAGTCCTCCTGCGGGCTGATGAGCACCCACGGGCCGGGGACCGGCCTCGGCACGACGACCGCGACGTACGAGCGGTACTCGGCGGTCATGAGATGCGTCGCGCGGAAGACCGTCTCGACGGCGAGCACCGGCACACCGCGCGAGTGGCCGACGAGCTGGAGCCTCACCCGGCTGCGGTCGGATTCGAGCATCCGGCCGACCTGCGGCACGCGCTCCTGGAAGCCCTGGTCCTCGGCGACGAACCGCCAGCCGAGGCTCGCCTCCAGCGTCCGCATCTGCTGCTCCCAGCCCGAGACGAACCGCTGGTCGATGGGCGGCGTGCGCTTCCTCCGGGACAGTCCGACGGCAACGCCGGTGCCCACGACGGCCACGATGACGACGACCAGAAGGATCCCCCAGAGATCCATCAGGCCAGGCCGAGATCAGCCAGGTCGAGCAGGTAGCGGTAGGGAACACCTGCGGCCTCGATGGCCTCGCGGGCGCCGGTCGCACGGTCCACGACGGTCGCGACGCCGACGACCTCGGCTCCCGCCTCGCGCAGCGCCTCCACCGCGGTCAGGACGCTGCCACCGGTGGTGGAGGTGTCCTCGACGGCGAGCACCCGCTGCCCGGCGACCTCGATGCCCTCGATGCGCCGCTGCATACCGTGCTGCTTGGCCGCCTTGCGGACCACGAACGCGTCGAGCACGTCACCGTCGGCCGCGGCGGCGTGCATCATCGCGCAGGCCACCGGGTCGGCGCCCAGGGTCAGGCCACCCGCCGCCACGTAGTCCCAGTCGGCCGTGAGCTGGCGCAGCAGCCGGCCGATCAGTGGTGCGGCCGCGTGGTGCAACGTGGCGCGCCGGAGGTCGATGTAGTAGTCGGCCTCGGCACCCGAGGACAGGGTCACCTTGCCGTGCACGACGGCCAGTTCGCTCACCAATCGGGCGAGCTCGGCCTTGGCACCGGCATCCAGAACGACTTCAGTTCGCACGGCTCGCAAGCCTTGCACACCACGGACTTCCAGGGCGGATCAGGTCCGGCCGCGTCCACCCGTCCGCGAGGCGATCCGGCGCACCAGAGACCTCGGGATGATGCGGCTGATGCCCACGATCGCCTTGTACTGCGCGCCCGGCACGGACAGCACCCGCCCGCGGCGCAGATCGGCGAGGCAGTCGTGCACCACGCGGTCGGCGTCGAGCCACAAGGCGCCGGGTGTACTCGTCATGTCGATCTCGGCGCGCTCGTGGAACTCGGTGCGGGTGTAGCCGGGGCAGAGCGCGATGATCCGCACTCCGCGGTCGGCGACGGCGAGGGCCATGCCCTCGGAGAACGAGGTCACCCACGCCTTGTCGGCGCTGTAGGTGGAACCACGCCCCGGCAGGAAGCTCGCGACGCTGGACACGTTGACCACGTCGCCCTGCCCGCGGGCGAGCATGCCCGGCAGAGCGGCCCTGGTGAGCCTCAGAACGCTGGTCACGTTGACGTCCAGCTGTGCCTGCAGTCGTTCCGGATCGGCCGAGTAGAACTCACCGGAGTTGGCGAAGCCCGCGTTGTTGACCAGCAGCCCGATCGGAGCCGCGTCGTCGGAGAGCCGCGCCTCCACGAGTGCGCGCCCGTCGGCGTCGGCCAGGTCGGCGGGGAGCACATCGACCTCGACGCCGTGCCGGTCGCGCAGTTGCGCGGCCAGCTCCTCCAGCCGCGGAGCGGTGCGGGCGACCAGCACCAGGTCGTGTCCCTCAGCGGCGAGGCGGCGCGCGAACGCGGCACCGATCCCGGCGGTCGCCCCGGTTACCAGCGCAGTAGGCATGGCGCAGACGCTATCTGGTCGACTGCTGGACCCGAAGTGATCAGTTGTCGCCAGTCGGCGTCCAGCCCTTACGGAGAGTGATTTATGACCTCACTCACACAGCACCGGGTGGGAGTTCGTGTCACCCGGCCGTGAGGCTGAGATCAACTCGGCTTGTGTCCGAACGACGGGCGGTAGACCTCGCCACCTGCTTCGCTGTCCGGATCCGCGTCGAACGGGTCGACCACGTCGGCGAGTTCGCCGAGGTTGCGGAGCAGGCGCTCGAGCCGCGCCGGGCTGGAGTTGGGCGGGGCTGCGGCCATGACCCAGTCCCCTTCGAACCAGACGACCGTCACGTCCGCGCCGATCTCCTCGGCGGCGTCCACCAGGTCAGGCGTGATCAGCTTGCGCGCCGCGATGAGGTCGGTGACGAAGGCGTAGCGCTGGCCGACGGGTCCGAGGAGGTCCGGCATCTGGTCGCGCTGGAAGGGGACGCTGGGCAGCCACAGCTCCACGACCACCGGGAGCGGACGCCGGCAGCGGATGCCGACCAGGACGGAGTTGACCTTGCCGGACGTCTCGTGGTCGAGCACGTAGACCTGTCGGCGGCCGTCCGCCGTGAACGTCGAGCCCGCGACGACGTCACGAGCCAGGCCCGTGCCGTAGTAGGCGATCGCACCGCTCTCCCAGCGTGTGGGCAGCACGTGGTCGGTCTCCTCGAACTGCCATCCCCGCAGCGCCGCCCACCTGCGACGCTCGCGGTTGCGCGCGGTTCGCTGCGCACGGTCGGTCGCGAGCAGGGCGAAGCCCGCCACGCCCGCGATCGCGGCCACGGCGAACCAGACCCACACCGGTATGCCCACAGGTGCGAGGGTAGCGGTGCGCGGGCTCAGAGCGAAGATCACTCGCTGCGCGGCTCTCGTGAACAGATCAAGCCGTTACCTGCCGTGAACGGGTCACGCCCACGCCCCGGTCGGTTCGACGTCCCCGCTCGTGCTGTGAGGGAGCTCCACCGGCGTCCAGCGCGGGCGAAGCTCCCCTCACAGCGTGAGCCCAACCTCAGGTGCGCCCGACGATCAGGCCGGAGTTGTCGTCCAGCACGTCGACGCGCACGGTGTCGCCGTCGCGGACCTCGCCCGCCAGGATCTCCTTCGCGAGCTGGTCGCCGATGGCCGACTGCACCAGCCTGCGCAGCGGTCGGGCACCGTAGACGGGATCGAACCCGTTCAGCGCCAACCAGTCCCGCGCGGACGGCGTGACGTCCAGCGTCAGCCTGCGCTGCGCGAGACGCTGCGCGAGCCTGGCCACCTGGATGTCCACGATGGACGTCAGCTCCTCGGTGGCGAGCGAGTGGAACACCACCACGTCGTCGAGCCGGTTGAGGAACTCCGGCTTGAAGTGCGTGCGCACCACGGACATCACGGCGTCGTTGCGCTGCCGCTCGTCGAGGTTGACGTCCGCGATCACCTGCGAACCGAGGTTCGAGGTGAGCACGAGGATCGTGTTGCGGAAGTCGACCGTACGGCCCTGACCGTCGGTCAGCCTCCCGTCGTCGAGCACCTGCAGCAGCACGTCGAAGACGTCCGGGTGGGCCTTCTCGACCTCGTCGAACAACACCACCGAGTACGGCCGGCGCCGCACCGACTCGGTCAGCTGGCCGCCCTGGTCGTAGCCCACGTAACCGGGGGGCGCACCGACGAGGCGAGCGACCGAGTGCTTCTCGGAGTACTCGCTCATGTCGATGCGGATCATCGCCCGCTCGTCGTCGAACAAGAACTCGGCCAGCGCCTTGGCCAGCTCCGTCTTGCCCACGCCCGTGGGGCCGAGGAACAGGAACGACCCGGTCGGCCGGTCGGGGTCCGCAATGCCCGCACGCGTGCGGCGCACGGCGTCGGACACGGCGCGGACCGCTTCGGCCTGACCGACGACCCGCTTGCCGAGCTCCTCCTCCATGCGGAGCAGCTTCGCGGTCTCGCCCTCCAGCAACCGACCGGCGGGGATACCGGTCCACGCACTGACCACGTCCGCCACGTCGTCCGAGCCGACCTCCTCCTTGAGCATCACGGAGGCGTCCTGTGTGGACCTGGTGGCGGCCTCGAGCTCCTTCTCCAGCGCGGGGATCCGGCCGTAGCGCAGCTCGGCGGCACGACCGAGCTCACCGTCGCGCTCGGCGCGCTCGGACTCACCGCGCAGCTGTTCGAGCTGCTCCTTCAGGGTCCGGACCCTGTCGATCGAGCCCTTCTCGTTCTGCCATCGGGCGGTCAGCACCGAGAGTGTCTCGCGCCTCTCGGCGAGCTCGGAGCGCAACGCGGCGAGCCGCTCGAGCGACGCGAGGTCCTCCTCCTTCGACAGCGCCATCTCCTCGATCTCGAGGCGACGCACGGCGCGCTCGACCTCGTCGACCTCGACGGGACGGGAGTCGATCTCCATGCGCAACCGGGACGCGGCCTCGTCGACGAGGTCGATCGCCTTGTCCGGGAGGAACCTCGCGGTGATGTACCGGTCGGAGAGCGTGGCGGCGGCGACGAGCGCGGCATCGGTGATCCGCACACCGTGGTGGACCTCGTAGCGCTCCTTGAGGCCGCGCAGGATGCCGATGGTGTCCTCCACGCTCGGCTCGCCGACCAGCACCTGCTGGAACCGGCGCTCCAGCGCGGGGTCCTTCTCCACGTGCTCGCGGTACTCGTCGAGCGTCGTCGCACCGACCATCCGCAACTCACCGCGCGCCAGCATCGGCTTGATCATGTTGCCGGCGTCCATCGCGCTCTCGCCGGTGGCACCCGCACCGACGATCGTGTGCAGCTCGTCGATGAAGGTGATCACCTGACCTGCGGAGTCGGTGATCTCCTTGAGGACCGCCTTGAGCCGCTCCTCGAACTCACCGCGGTACTTGGCGCCGGCGACCATGGCGCCGAGGTCGAGGGCGACGACCCGCTTGCCGCGCAGTGACTCGGGGACGTCACCGGCGACGATCCGCTGGGCCAGACCCTCGACGATCGCCGTCTTGCCGACGCCCGGCTCACCGATGAGCACGGGGTTGTTCTTGGTACGGCGGGAGAGGACCTGCACGACGCGGCGGATCTCGGCGTCACGGCCGATCACCGGGTCCAGTTCGCCCCTGCGGGCACGAGCGGTCAGGTCGACGCCGTACTTCTCCAGCGCCTTGTACGTCCCCTCGGGGTCGGGGCTCGTCACCCTCGCCGAGCCGCGCACCTTGGTGAACGCCTCACGTAGCGCGTCGGGCGTGGCGCCGTGGCGCCGCAGCAGATCGGCCACGTGGCCGCCGTGCTGGGCCAGTCCGACGAGGAGGTGCTCGGTCGAGACGTACTCGTCGCCCATCTCCGTGGCGAGCTCCTGCGCCTTGGTCAGCACGCGCACGGCGTCCCGCGAGAACTGCGGTGCGGACACCGTCGAGCCGCTGGCCGCAGGAAGCGCGCGGGAGAGTTGATCGAGTTCCTTGTGCACCTGCGCGGGATCCGCGCCTACCGCGGACAGCAACGGCGCGGTCAGCCCGTCCCCCTGCGCCAGCAGGGCGCCGAACAGGTGCACCGGCCCCACGTCGGGGTGACCGGCGACCGTGGCGGCCTGCACCGCGGACGACACCGCCTGCTGCGTCTTCGTGGTCGGGTTGAAAGCGTCCATTCCTCACCTCGTCCGCAGATGTGCGAGCGGCCAGCCTGTCGCACCGGCCTTCATCTTGCACAACGTCAGAAAAGTTGAGTCGGTTCCACTCAAGTCCAACATCCTGTGTGGTGTGGCGCACGTGAGATCGAATTCGAACATCCGGCCGCCTCGGCCACCGAGCCCACCGGATCATCACCGCCGACCGTGCGGGTACCTGCGAGTCGGCCGGATGCTGAAGCGAGGTCGCCGGCCACCCCGATCCCGAGGGCGACGAGTCCTGAGTGCGACACAGCGCGGTGCTACGTCCTAAACGGAACCACCCACACGGTGGAGCAGGTTGTCCACACGCGATCCGGAGTTGTCCACAATCCGCAGGTCAATATCCACAGGCTTGTCTACAGGGACACCCACGCTGAGTGCGCTAGCCACCGGACGGGTGGCATCGACCGAGGTACGCAGCGGCACCTCTTCGATGAGCAGCACGGTGATCACCGTGAGCACCGCGGCACCCGCGGTGATCAGGAACAGCACGCTCATCGCGTCGCCGTATGCCGCGCGCACGATCGTCTGGATCGGACCCGGCAGATGCTTGATGTCGAGCGACGCACCACCTGCCGGCTGCACGCCGGGCGGCAGATGCAGTGCGGCGATGCCTTCGGTGACCTTCGTGCCGACCTGCGAGGCGAGGACGGCGCCGAGCACCGACACGCCCGCGGTACCGCCGAGCGACCGGAAGAACGTCGCCATCGAGCTGGCCGAGCCGAGGTCTCCGAGGCCGACACCGTTCTGCACCGCCAGGACGAGGTTCTGCATCGTCAGTCCCAGACCGACACCCACGAGCAGCATGTAGCCGCTCATCAGCACCAGGTCGGTGGAGTGGTCGATGGTGGCGAGCAGTGCGAGACCTGCGACGAGCGCGAACGAACCCGCGACCAGGTAGCGCTTCCACACCCCGTAGCGGGAGATCAGCTGTCCGGAGATCGTGGACGACAGCGTCAGACCGGCCACGAGCGGCACCGTGAGCAGACCGGCCTTCGTCGGCGAGAAGCCGCGCGAGAGCTGGAAGTACTGACCGAGGAACACCGAGGCGCCGAACATCGCGGTGCCGACCGCGATGCTGCCGACGACGGCAAGGGTGACGGTGCGGCTGCGGAACAGCCGCAGCGGGATGATCGGCGAACTCGCCCGCGTCTCGACGAACATGGCGACGGCGAGGATCACGGCTGCTGAGCCGACGTAGGTCAGCGTGGACATCGACCACCAGGCGAAGTTCTTGCCCGCGAAGGAGACCCAGAGCAGGACGAGGCTGACGCCTCCGGCGATCAGCACCGCACCCGCGTAGTCGATCTTCACGTGCTGCCTGCGGTCGGGCAGGTGCAGCGTCTTCGCCAGCACGATCAGCGCCAGGATCGCCAGCGGCACGCAGACGAAGAAGCACCAGCGCCAGCCCAGCGACGGGCTGTCGACGATGAACCCCCCGACCAGGGGGCCACCGACGGTCGCGGCGGCCATGACCGCACCGGTGTAGCCGGAGTAGCGCCCGCGCTCGCGCGGGCTGACCATCGCCCCGATGATCACTTGGGCGAGCGCCTGCACACCGCCCATGCCGAGACCCTGCAGCGCCCGGAAGCCGATCAGCTGTGCCATGTTCTGCGAGAAGCCGGCGAGCACCGAACCGACCGTGAAGATCGTGATGCTCAGCTGGTAGAGCAGCTTCTTGTCGAACAGGTCGGCGAGCTTGCCCCAGATCGGGGTGCTCGCCGTGGAGGCCAGCAGCATCGAGGTGATGACCCAGGTGTACTGGGTCTGGGTGCCTTTCAGGTCCGCGAGGATCGTGGGCAGCGCGTTCGCGACGATCGTGGAGCTCAGAATCGCCACCAACAGCGCGAGCAGAAGGCCCGACAACGCCTCCAAGATCTCGCGATGACTCATCGGCTTGTTCGGGGCGGGTGTCATCCAACTCCTTCGAGTGGTGTTCTGTCGGGAGCCTGGAGCCGGGCACGCACGTCCTGCGCGAGGGCGTCGAAGCGGAGCGCGAGGTCGCGGACGTCGTCGTCCGGCCAATCGCTCAACGCCTGCTGGATGAACTCGGCCTGCGCGTCGCGCCACTGCTTCAGCAACGCCTCGCCCTGCGCGGTGACCGAGATCAGCTGAACCCGGCCGTCGTGCTCGGCGGGACGGCGCCGCACCAGGCCGGCTCGTTCGAGCTGCGCGACCTGACGGCTGACCACCGAGGCGTCGACGAGGCGGTACTGCGCCAGGTCGGAGACCCGGCACTCACCGCGGCGGGCGAGCTCAGCGAGCAGGCCACCCGCTGCGGGGTGCAGTTCGTGTTCCTGCCAGACCCGCAGGGTCATCGCATGCTTGAGCTGGAACATCACGTGCAGCTGGTGCAACAGGTCGAGGCAGTTCTCCGTGGAGGGACCCATGACCATCTCCCATTAGTTGTCAACTACAACTATATGGACACATAGTTTCCCAATGCAAGCTTTTCGCCTGTGACGTGGAGAACCCCTGCCGGCGTTCAGCACGGCAGGGGTCCGGTGATGTACGTCTCAGTGAGCGCGGTTCCAGGGGCGGTCGCTGCCGCGGGCGCCGAAGTAGTCGCCGCCCTTGCGCTTGACGTCGTCGGTGCCCCAGTCGCGGGCGCGGTCGACCGGCTTCATCCGGGGGATGTGCTTGCGACAGTGCACGTAGGCCTCGACCACCTCGACCAGCACCCAGCGCTCCGGCGTGCGGCCGCGTTCGAAGTTCGGCGGCAACTGCTCGTACTCGCGCCGCAGGTCGGCGTCCTCGACGATGCGCGCGCGGCCGTTGACGTGCAGGCCGATCAGGTCCTGGACGAAATCGACCATCAAGATGCCCACGTGCGGGTTCTCGGCAATGTTGCCCAGGCTGGCCATGACCCCGTTGCCGCGGTACTCGGGATAGGCGAGGTGCCGGGAGTCGAGGACCTGGATGAATCCCGGAGCTCCGGCGCGCAGCGTCGAGTCGCATTCCCCGTCCGCGTCCGAGGTCGCGATGAACGCCATCTCCATCCGCGTCACGAAAGCCGCCATCGCCTCGTTCAGGTGGTCGAGCACCTGATCGTCGTAGAAGCGGTTCGCCCGCCCGTCGGTACCGTGGACGCACTGCAGGTAGTGCTCCCCACGGGAACCGGGGCGGCCGGCGGACGGCACACCGTCGGGCGAATCGAGAGCCTCGAGGAGTTGCAACTCGGGCGCGGCAGAACCGGGGGAGTCAGCTCGTCGGGGGACACACGGCAAACCGTGTCATGCAAGGGGCGATCAAGGTATATCTGGGTGGGAAGGTTCGCCCGTTGGCTGGATGCGCGAGGCACGCAACGTAACCAGACTGAACCCAAAGGTGGCATCAAGGGATCAACCTGCCTTCGACGAGTTAGTGTCCACTCTGTCGGGGGACAGAATCGTGACGAGAACGTCCGCCTTGTTGGCGACTCGAAGAACGTGGAGACTGCGCCCGGACCATGACTGCGAACGCCGTGCTGAGCCCCTTCCCAACCCCACCCCACCGCGAACCACCCCCTGGTGTCACCGCAATGGTGCGCATGATCCGGGAGAGCTTCGCGGTGGTAGAGCCGCACGCCGAAGACGTCGCCAAGTTCTTCTACGGCATGCTCTTCAGCCTCTCGCCGGCCACACGGGAGATGTTCTCCGTGAACATGCAGGTGCAGCGCAGCAGGCTGCTGCGCGCCCTCGTGCACGTGGTGCAGATGGTGGACCGCCCCGACGACCTCATCCCGTTCCTCCGCCAGCTCGGCCGTGACCACCGCAAGTTCGGTGTCGTGTCCTCGCACTACGAGGCGGTGGGAACCGCTCTGCTCGCGGCGGTGAAGAAGTTCGCCGGTACCGCGTGGACGCCCCAGGTCGAGCTCGCCTGGGCCGAGGCGTACACGATCATGGCACGCGCCATGCAGGAGGCGGCCGCCGCCGACGACGGCCCCGCCTACTGGCGCGCCACCGTGTTGGAGCACCAGCGCGTGAGCTGGGACCTGGCCGTCGTGCGCCTGCAGCCCGATCACCCCGTGAACTACCGGGCGGGCCAGTACGTCAGCGTGGAAACTCCTCAGCGGGCCCGTTTGTGGCGGTACTTCTCCCCGGCCAACGCCCCGCGCGAGGACGGGATCATGGAGTTCCACATCCGTTCGGTCGAGGGCGGATGGGTCAGCCGGTCGATCGTCGGGCACACGCAGCCCGGTGACGTGTGGAGGATCGGTGCGCCGATGGGCCGCCTCAGCGTGGAGCGCACGTCGAAGCGGGACGTGCTCATGGTCGCCGGCGGCACCGGTATCGCTCCCATGCACGCGATCGTCGACGAGATGGCCCAGTGGGGCGAGAACCCGCGGGTGCACCTGTTCGTCGGTGGCCGGACCAGGGATGACCTCTACGACCTGGACAACCTGCAGCGGATCGCCATGACCAACCCGTGGCTGACCGTCGTTCCGGTGCTCGAGTCCGACCCCGGCGCCCGCGGCGTCGAGCAGGGCACGCTGGCCGACGTGGTGACTCGGTACGGCGCGTGGGAGGAGCGGGACGTGCTCGTCTGCGGCTCCCCCGCGATGATCCGCTCGACGGTGTCGCGCATGCTCGTGGCCGGAACGCCGCTGGACCGCATCAAGTACGACCCGTTCACCCTGGACTGAGCGTGGCGCACCCGTCCTGGTGCGCCAGGTACGTGTCTGAACGAGGGACTCGCGGTGCCTGAACGAGGGACTCGCGGTTCAGCGGCGGGACTGGGGCTTCCAGACGACCAGAGCGGTCTCGTGCCGCACCGGAACCAGGTCTCGGCGGTAGGACGCGTGCACGGACGCGGCGGCCTGCTCGGCAGCGGCCAGCGCACCGGCCAGCTCCCTGGTCAGCTCCGCGACCTGTGAGCGCAGCGCGTCGACCTGGTTCTCCAGTTCGATGATCCGCTTTATGCCCGCGAGGTTGACGCCGTCCTCCTGGGACAGTCGCTGAACCTCGCGCAGCAGCACGATGTCGCGCATCGAGTAACGCCGCCCACCACCGGGCGAACGACCTGGCGAGACGAGTCCCAGGCGGTCGTAGCTGCGCAACGTCTGGGCGTGCAGGCCGGACAGCTGGGCAGCCACCGAGATCACGAAGAACGGCGTGTCCTCGTTGGTTCCCGGCGGGAACGGAAAGCCGGCCGTGCTCACGCGGACCTCCCGTTCGCCTGCCTCTGCTCGAGCAGTGCGTTGAGCTCAGCCCTCGGGTCGTGCTTCGCCGTCGCCGCGGCGTAGGCCTCGAGAGCTTCCTTGGACTTGGAGTCCATGTTGTTCGGCACGGCCACCTGCAGCGTGACCAGCAGGTCGCCGACCTGACCGTCACGGCGCTGGATGCCCTTGCCGCGAGCGCGCAGCACGCGTCCGCTCGCGGTTCCGGCCGGCACCCGGAGGGTGACCTTGCCGTCGAGGGTGGGCACCGTCAGCGTCGTGCCGAGCGCCAGCTCCGGGAACGTGACCGGGACGGAGATCGTCAGGTCGTTGCCGGAGCGGCCGAAGTACTGGTGCGGGTTGACGTGCACCCGCACGTAGAGATCACCGGTCGGGCCGTTGTTGCGGCCCGGCTCGCCTTGACCGGCGAGCCTTATCCGCTGACCGTCGTCCACACCCGCGGGGATGCGGACGGTCAGCGTGCGGGTCTTGGTGCTGACACCCTCGCCACCGCACTCGGGGCAGGGGTCGGTGATGATGCGGCCGGTGCCGCGGCAGTCGCGGCAAGGCTCGCTGAACGCGAAGGCGCCCTGGCTTCGGGTCACCAGGCCCGCGCCGCCGCAGCTGATGCACGTCTGCGGCATCGAGCCGGGCTTGGAACCCGTGCCGGCGCACGTGGCGCAAGTCGACGGGCTGGACAGGCGCAGCGGCACGGTCGCACCCCGGACGGCCTCGGTGAAGTCGATCCGGACGTCCGTCTCAACGTCCTCTCCGCGCCTCGGCCGCGTGGTGGCCGAGGTAGAAGCGCCGCCGCGGCGGTTGAACAGGCCGCCGAGCAGGTCGCCGAGACCGCCCATGCCGCCCGCCTGACCGGGCTGGCCGGCGCCGGTGCGGTTGAACAGATCACCGATGTCGAAGCCGCCACCCGTGCCGAACCCACCACCGCCGCCGAAGCCGCCACCACCCGAGAACAGGCGGCGCGCCTCGTCGTACTGCTTGCGCTTGCCGGCGTCGGAGAGCACGCCGTAGGCCTCGGACACGGCCTTGAACCGCGCCTCGGCCTTGCTGTCACCGGGGTTGGCGTCCGGATGCAACTCCCTGGCCAGTTTGCGGTAGGCCTTCTTGATCTCGTCCGCAGAGGCGTCGGAGGAGACACCCAGCTCGCGGTAGAAGTCCTTTTCGATCCAGTCCCTAGCACTCACCGGACGTCTCCTCCTCTCGCTCTCAGTCCTGCTTTTCCGCTTCTGACTCCACGGCGTCGTCCTGAGCCGGAGCCGGAGCGGCCTCGTGGTCGGTCACCGCGACCATGGCCGGCCGGATCGGCCGGTCACCGAAGCGGTAGCCACGACGGAGCACCGCCGTGACCGTCGGCCCGTCGACGTCCGGGGAGGTGTCGTGCTGCACCGCCTCGTGGACCGCCGGGTCGAACGGCTCGCCCTCGTGCCCGAAGGGCTCGAGACCCGCCTTCTGCAGCGAGCTGACGAGCTTGTC
>DASYMV010000269.1:0-2670 GCA_036008865.1 Pseudonocardiaceae bacterium
GACGGTCGTGGGGTTCTCCGACGCGATGGTCGTCTCGTCCTCCGTCGTGTGGTTCGTCGCGGCGGCGATCGCGCTCGTGACGACCGTGCTGTGGCTGCGCCGGGCGCGCGCCGCGGCGGCGCAGTCGGCGGGGTACGGCCCGTCGCGGTCGGACACGCAGGTGTTGCTGGGCCTGTTCGTGCCGGGCATGAATCTCGTGGTGCCGGGGTCGGTCGCCGCCGAGCTGGAGCACGCCGCGCTGCGGCAGCCAGTGGACAGCAGGCCTCGCCCGTCCGGCCTGGTGCTGACCTGGTGGGGCCTGTGGGTGCTCAGCGCGGTGATGTTCGTGGCGAGCGCCCTGTGGTCGTTGCGCAGCGGCACCCAGGCCCTCGCCGACGGAGTGCTGCTGCACGCGGCGTCCGACCTGGTCGCGGCGGCCGTCGCCGTGACGACCTTCCTGCTGGTCAAGCGGATCACCACGTTGCTGCTGCCGGTCGACCTGGTCTCGGTGCGGCACATGCGGGTGATCCAGGTCAAGGGCGCGCCCCGGCCGCCGCTGCGCACTTCCCGCTATGCGGGTTCAGCCCGCTGACGAGGTGAGCGGCAGCTCGTGCAGGCCGCGCATCACGAACTCCGCCCGGCGGCGCGGCTCGCCGGCGAGCACGGCCCCCGGGAGCTTGCGGGCGAGCGCGCCCACCGCGGCCTCCACCTCGATCCGTGCGAGCGGAGCGCCCAGGCAGTAGTGGACACCGGCGCCGAATCCGAGGTGCTGGTTGGGGGACCGGCCGATGTCGAACGCGTCCGGGTCGTCGAACACCTCCGGATCGCGTGCCGCCGCACCGAGCAGCGCAGCGATCTTGTCGCCCTCGCGAACGACGTGACCTGCGATCTCCACGTCCGCCGTCGCCGTGCGCTCGAACAGCTGCAGCGGCGAGTCGTACCGGATCAGCTCCTCCACGGCGCTCGGCAGCAGGGAGGGATCGGCGACGAGCCGCCGCCACTGGTCCTGGTGACGCATCAGCGCGAGCACGCCGTTGCCGATCACGTTCACCGTCGCCTCGTGGCCCGCCATCAGCAGCAGCACGGCGGTCGCCACGAGCTCGTCCTCGGTGAGCTTCGCGCCGTCGGTGTCGGTCACCGACACCAGGTCGCTGACGAGGTCGTCACCGGGCTGCTTGCGCCGCAGCGCGACCAGGTCACGCAGGTAGGCGACGAATTCCTCCGCCGCCCGCTCAGCAGCACGCTGCCTGTCCTCGGCCAGCCCGTACTCGTACATCTTCACGATGGCGTTCGACCACGGCTGCAGCAGTGCGCGGTCCTGCACGGGGACACCGAGCAGCTCGGCGATCACCTCGACCGGCAGCGGCCCGGCCACGTGTTGCAACACGTCGGCCGAACCGTGATCGGCGATCTTCGCGCACAGCTCGTCGGTCAGCCGGTCCGAGAGGTCCGCGATCCACGGCCGGAGGCGTTCGACGTGACCGCGCCCGAAGGCCGTGGACACCAGGCGTCGCAGCCTGCCGTGCGTGGGCGGTTCGTTCTCCAGCAGCGAGTTGCGGTGCAGGAGGTTGAACGACGTGAACTTCTCGACCGGCTTGGCGTCCGACCAGACGCGGCCGAGCGACCGGTGCCGCAGCACCGCCGAGGACGCGCCGTGCGAGACGGCGACGGCCAGCCCGAGACCCTCGTGCCAGTGCACTTCGGCACGGGCGCGCATGGCAGCGAACGCGGGGTAGGGATCAGCGATGAACGCGGGATCCTCGGTGTCGAACGACGCGTCGGTCACGATCACGGACGGTAGGTCGGGAATCCGGCGTCGTCCACGTGGTGTGTTTGATTCGTCAAATATTCAGCGGAACGTGACATTGGCGGTCGCGACTTGACCCTGTTGCTGCAAGGCCAGGACGATGGTTCCCCGTGTTGCCTCTCGTCGTCGCACACCGTGGCGCCTCAGCCCACCGCGCCGAACACACCCTCGCCGCCTACGCCCTCGCACTCGAACAGGGTGCCGACGGACTGGAGTGCGATGTCCGGCTCACCAGGGACGGGCACCTGGTGTGCGTGCACGATCGCCGGGTCGACCGCACCACGTCCAGCCGGGGCGTGGTCAGCGAGCTCACGCTGGCCGAGATGTCGACCATGGACTACGGCGGGTGGCACGACGACCTGCCGAGGTCCGCCGACGACCTGGTGCGCGCGCCGGGCGCGGTGTCGTCCGCACAACCGCACGACCGCGGCCTGCTCACCCTCGACGCGCTGCTCGCCCTGCACGCCGACGCGGGCCGTCAGGTCAAGCTGTTCGTGGAGACCAAGCACCCGGTGCGCTACGCCGGGCTGGTCGAGGCGAAGCTCGTCGCAGCGCTCGTCAGGCACGGCCTCGCCGGCCCGCGTGACCGGGACGATTCGCCCGTGGTGATGATGTCGTTCTCCACCCGCGCGGTCCGCCGGATGAAGGAGTACGCCCCCCGATTGCCGACCGTCTTGCTGATGGACCGGATCTGGCCGGGCCGCCGCGACGGCACCCTGCCGCCCTGGGCCGACTACGCAGGACCGGGTGTGCGCGTCCTGCACGACGACCCCGAGTACGTGGCCCGCAGCCGCCGGCACGGGCACGACGCCTACTGCTGGACCGTCGACCGCGCGACCGACGTCGACCTGTGCCGAAGCCTTGGTGTCCGTTACCTGGCGACG
>DASYMV010000270.1:0-3400 GCA_036008865.1 Pseudonocardiaceae bacterium
CGTCGGCACCGGTCTCGCGGTGGGTGTCGACCACACCGGAGAGGTCCACGCCGGACATGATGTCGCCGTTGAACACCATCACGTCGCGCTCCCGCAGCGTGTGGGCCACGTTCCGGATGGCGCCGGCGGTGTCCAGCGGAACCTCTTCGACGACGTACTCCAGGTCGAGTCCGAGACGCGACCCGTCGCCGAAGTAGTCCTGGAAGACCTCGGCCTTGTACGACGTGCCCAGCACGACGTGCTGGATGCCCACGGCCCGGATGCGCGACAGCAGGTGGGTGAGGAAGGGCACCCCGGCGGTCGGCAACATCGGCTTGGGCGCAGACAGCGTCAACGGGCGAAGCCTGGTCCCCTTGCCACCGACCAGGACGACCGCTTCGACGCCTCGCAGCTCCGACATGCCGTTTTTCCTCCCGTGCTCACTACCAACCCCTTGGACCGAATACTCTGACAGAAGCACACGGGAGGACGGGCATTGGTCCCGTGTGGGTGAACTCCACCGATCAGGTAACGCCGGCGACTCCAGCCGGCCTCAGGCAACGCAGGAGAGATCCGAATGGACCCCCGCGACCGGGCCGACGCACTTCTCGCCCGTGCCCGCGCACGCGGGCACCAGATCGTCACGCCGGACAACATGACGTCCCCGATGGACTCGTCGGAGACGCAGCAGATCCCGAGGACGTTGGTGAACGCGATCGACCCCCGCGAACTCGACCCGGACTCGACGATGGTCCTCTCATCGCGCGCCGCGCAGGGGCAGCCACAGCCACCCGCCGGGCAGCCATCACAACCGCAGCCACCGCAGGCTCCTGCCCCGGCACCGGCGCCCGAGCCGCAGATGACTGCGGCACCGGGAGTGGTGCCCACGATGCAGCAGACCACCGGTTCCCGTCCGAGCCTGTCCGAACGTCTGTCCGGTGATCTGCAGGTTCCCGAGCCGGGCGGACTGTCGCAGCGGCTCAGCGGCGACGTGTCAGGAGCCTGACCCGCAGCGTCAGCCCGGCCTTGATCGCGAACAGCAGCGGCTTCCACCGCGTGCCGCGATGGCGGTCGGCCAGGTAGCGGTACGCACTGCGGTGGTGCTCGGCGAGCATGCGGCTCGAGGACTTCGCGGTGGAGTGCCCACCGATGTGCACGACCTCGGCGTCGGGCACGTACACGTTCAGCCATCCCGCCTTGCCGAGCCGGTCACCGAGGTCGACGTCCTCGAAGTACATGAAGTACCGGGAGTCGAAGCCGTCGATCGAGTCGAACGCCTCGCGGCGGATCAGGAAGCACGAGCCGGAAAGCCAGCCCGCGGTGCGCTCGGTGATCTCGGCCTTCTCCTGGCGGTACTCGCGGGTCCACGGGTTGGCCGGCCACAGCTTGGCGAACACCGCGTGACCGATACCTCGCCCGAGCGAGGGCACCAGGCGTGCCGATGGGTACACCTCACCGTTCGGCTCCTTGATCAGGGGGCCGAAGGCACCACCGCGCGGCCAGCGCTTGGCGGCGTCGAGGAGAACGTCGAGCGCGCCCTCGCGCCACTCGATGTCGGGGTTGGCGATGACGACCCAGCCGACGCCGTCGGGCAGCGCCGCGACGCCACGGTTGGCGCCACCGCCGTAGCCGAGGTTTCCGCCGGTCGGCACGAACTCGACGTGGTCGCGCTCCGCCGCGGCGCGCTCCGGGACTCCGTCGGTGGAGCCGTTGTCCGCGAGCACGACCCGAACGCGGCGGTTCGTGGCCTTGCTCAGGGTGTCGAGGAAGAGCTCGAGGGTCTCACCCGGCGAGTAGGTGACGGTCACGACCGCCAAGTCGTCGCCGTAGCGCATCGCTTCGGTCACGGGGCCACATTGTGCACTCTCCACCGCGAGGGACGCGGTGCACCACCGCGTTGCCTCATCACCCCTGCACGCGCCGTCAACGCCGGCCGCGGCGGCGGCGCATGATCGTGGCACGCTCGTAGGCGAATCGGTGAGCCATGGCGCTCGTGGCCCAGGAGAAATCCTTGGCACGCTGCTGCGCGGCGGCCGACAGAGCCGCACGGCGCGCCGGGTCGTCGAGCAGCTCGCTCAGCGAGGCCGCGATGTCGCCCGCACCGACGCCGCAGTAGGCCACGGCGTCCCCTCCGACCTCCGGCAGGCTCAGCCTCCGCGTGGTCAGGACCGACGCACCACAGGCCATCGCCTCCAGCACCGGCAGCCCGAAGCCCTCGCCGAGGCTCGGGTACGCGACCAGCTCCGCGCCGCCGAGAAAACCCGCCAGCTGCTCGAACGGCAGGTAACCCGCTCTGATCACGCGGATGCGGTGCGGAACCGCGTCGAGCGCGCGCTCGACCTGGGCGTCCCAGCCCGGCTGACCCGCGAGCACGAGCGCGGGTGGGTCGGCGCGGCCTCGGCACGCCTGCGCGAACCCTCGGATCAGCGCCGGAACGTTCTTGCGGGGCTCCAACGCTCCCAGGAACGCGACGTAAGGGGTCCTGCCGAGGCTCAGGGTGCGGCGCACGACCGCCACCTCCTCGGGAGCCGGCGGGTGGAACCGCTCGGTGTCGACGCCGTGCTGGGCGATGTGCAGCATCCGCCGGTCCGCGCCTGCGACCCTGACCAACTCGTCCGCGGTCGCACGGCTGGGAACGACGCACAGCTCGGCCCGCCGCAAGGACGCCCGTGTCCAGGAGCGGAAGAACTGGGCCTTCACGGAGGAGTGCAGACCGGCATCGGTGAAGAACGTGGCGTCGTGCAACGTCACGACCGAGGCGGCCGGGATGCCGAGCGGAACCGTGTAGTGCGGTGAGTGCACCACGTCCACGCGCAGTCGCCCGGCGAGCCGAGGCAATGTCGTCTGCTCCCACGTCAGCCGTGCCGTGCGGGTGGCGACCGACTCGGTGGCGGGCACGACCCGCGAGTTGGGGGCGAGCACCGTGTAGAGGTCGGCGTCCCGCTGCTGGCAGACCACGGTGATCCGCGCGCCGTCGGCGTCCAGGGCTGCCACCAGGGAGTCCACGTAACGGCCGACGCCGCCTCGGTCGGCGGGGACTGCGGTGGCGTCGATCAGCACGCTGGGTTCGACCTGGGACACGGAGAGCAGGGTACGGTCACCCGTCCTCACGTCGACGCCGAATGGCGCAAGTGGGCATCAGGGACGCAGGTCCTCGTGCACCTTCCACACCGACCTCGCGCAACGCTCCCACGTGAAGTCCGTCGCCCGCCTTCGTCCGGCGGCGACGGTGCGCTGCGGGTCGGCGAGCACGGTGCGCAGCGCGTGCGCCAGCGCTGCGGCGTCACCGCGTGGCACGACGACACCGGCTCCCCCGGCCACCTCCACCAGTGCCGGCGCGTCGGAGTGGACCACGGGGACACCCGCGGCCATCGCCTCCAGCACCGGGAGGCCGAACCCCTCGCCGAGGCTCGGCGCGGCG
>DASYMV010000271.1:0-6152 GCA_036008865.1 Pseudonocardiaceae bacterium
GGTCCCTGGTGACGGCGTCAGGCTGGGTGGAGCGGCGGACGGAGTCGTCTGGCTGCAGGCAACAACGGCGCCCGCGAGCACTAGAGCGACACCGGTCGAGACGAGCTTGAGTCGAGGTGTGCGCACCCGGATTCTCCACTGATCTCTGCGACGGCGTCCCCGCGCCCGGATGAAGATGAATATCTCACGCGATCGGTGATCGGTCACCGGCCTGTGACGCCGAAGACCATGTCATGGTCACCGTGCTACGCCTGTTCGGGGTGGGCGGCTCCGTCGAGCGGTGCTGCAGGGGCGGGACCTCGCGGATAGGGTCTGGACGTCATGCAAGATCACTTGTGGAGGACCCGATGAGCCTTGAGCGCCCCGTCGCTCCAGATCCCTACTCCCTGCTCCCGTCCGTCGGCTCGTTCAACGTCAACTCGTCCGACGTCACCGACGGCGAGCAACTGTCCGACGCGCAGGTCTTCGCGGGCGGCAACACCTCCCCTCACCTGAGCTGGGACGGCTTTCCGGAAGGCACCCGGAGCTTCGTGGTGACCTGCTTCGACCCGGACGCCCCCACGCCGTCGGGCTTCTGGCACTGGGTGGCCGTGAACCTGCCGGCCTCGGTGACGGGACTGCCCACCGGCGCCGGCGCGGACGACTCGTCGCTGCCGGGTGATGCGTTCCACGTCCGCAACGACTACGGCACGCGCGCGTTCGGCGGAGCGGCGCCGCCCAAGGGTGATCAGCCTCACCGGTACTACTTCGTGGTCCACGCGGTCGACGTCGACGCGCTCGATGTGGACGGTGACGCCTCCCCCGCGGTCGTCAGCTTCAACCTCGCGTTCCACACGCTGGCGCGCGCGGTCATCGTGCCGACCTACGAGCACTGAGCGGGAATCAACGGCACGTCCTGCCTGTTGACACAGTGCGCGACGGACATCGACAGGCAGGACGGCACCGTGCAGGAATCCCGTGGGCGGCACTTCGACCTGGTCATCATCGGCACCGGTTCGGGCAACTCGATCGCCGATGACCGCTTCGCCGGCTGGAACATCGCCATCGTCGAGAAGGGCGTGTTCGGCGGCACCTGTCTGAACGTCGGCTGCATCCCGACCAAGATGTTCGTGCACACCGCCGACGTGGCCGCCACGCCGGCCGCGGGCGCCAGGCTCGGTGTCGACGCCCACCTCGACGGCGTCCGCTGGCCCGACGTGCGCGACCGGATCTTCGGGCGCATCGACCCGATCTCCGAGGGCGGGCGCCGCTGGCGGGCCGAGGAGAACGCCAACGTCACCGTCTACGAGGGTGCTGCCCGGTTCGTCGGCCCCAAGACGTTGGACACCGGCACCGGTGAGGTCATCACCGCCGACCGCTTCGTGATCGCAGCCGGCAGCAGGCCGGTCATCCCGGACGTGGCCGACATCGAGTCGGTCGGCTACCACACCAGCGACACGGTCATGCGGCTCGACGAACTGCCGCCGCGCTTGATCATCCTCGGCAGCGGCTTCGTGGCCACCGAGTTCGCGCACGTGTTCTCGTCCTTCGGCGTGCAGGTCACCGTGATCGCACGCTCGAGCCTGTTGCTGCGCGCGGAGGACACCGAGATCGCCGAACGGTTCACCTCGATCGCGTCGCGGAAGTGGGACGTTCGCCTGCGGCGCAAGGCGGTACGCGCTGAGCGCGTCGACGGCGTGGTGCGGCTGCACCTGGAGGGCCCTGACGGCGCGGAGGTGGTCGAGGCCGAGGAGTTGCTGATCGCCGTCGGCCGCGAGCCGAACTCCGACCTGCTCGACCTGCCGAAGACCGGCGTGACCACGCAGCCGGACGGACGGATCGTCGTGGACGAGTTCCAACGCACCGCCGTCGAGGGCATCTTCGCGCTGGGCGACATCAGTTCCGACTACCAGCTCAAGCACGTCGCCAACCACGAGGCGAAGGTCGTGGGGCACAACCTGCTGCATCCCGACGAGCCGATCGCCTCCGACCACCGCTTCGTGCCCGCGGCCGTGTTCTCGTCGCCCCAGATCGCCTCCGTCGGACTCACCGAGCGCGAGGCGGTCGAGCAGGGCATCCGGTTCGTCACGTCCACCGAGGCCTACGCGAGCATCGCCTACGGCTGGGCCATGGAGGACCGGACCGGCTTCGTGAAGCTGATCGCCGACCCCGCCACCGGCCAACTGCTCGGAGCCCACATCATCGGTCCCCAGGCCTCGACGTTGATCCAGCCGCTGATCCAGGCGATGAGCTTCGGGCTCGACGCCCGGTCCATGGCGCGTGGTCAGTACTGGATCCACCCCGCCATGCCGGAACTCGTCGAGAACGCTCTGCTGAACCTGCCGCTCGACTGAGCACTCCGTCCGGGGTCAGATGGTGCGCGGACGACCGGCGATCATGCCGAACGCGGTGATGCCGCAGATGACGACGCACACGCCCAGCAGCGGAAGCTTCCAGCCGCCCGTGACGTCGTGCAAGAGGCCGAACAGGAACGGGCCGACCGCGGCGACGAGGTAGCCGACGCTCTGCGCCATCGCCGACAAGTTGGCGGTGTCGGCCGAGGACCGGGTGCGCAGGGAGATCATCATCAGCGCCAGCGGGAAGATGCCGAGCCCGAAGCCCACCAGCGCGGCCCACAGGCCGGGAGCGGCCATCGGCGCGAGCGCGAGCCCGGCTACACCGGCGAAGCACAGCACGCCCAGGGCCGCCACCAGCCGGGACTGGGACGGTCGGCGAGTGGCGAGCAGCGGGACGACGAGGCTGACGGGGACGCCGAGCACCATGGTCACGGCGAGCAGCAGGCCCGCGGTGGTCCGGTCCACACCCGCGTCCAGTAGCACCTGCGGCAGCCAGCCCATGATCACGTAAGCGAGCAGCGACTGCAGGCCGAAGAAGAGGGTGATCACCCATGCGAGCGGGCTGCGCAGCAGGGAACGCGAGCGGGGCTGCTCGGCGTCGGCGTCCACGACCTTGGTGGGGCTGCCGTGGCGAGCACCGGCCCACCAGACGAGCAGCGCGGCGAGGGAGAGCAACGCCCACGCCCCGACGGCCGGTCGCCAACCGCCCAGGACCGTGTCCAGCGGCTCCGTGAACGCGGCACCGAGCGCGCCGCCCGCAGCCAGCGCACCGGTGTAGACACCGGTCACCAGACCGATCCTCGCTGGGAAGGACTCCTTCACCACCACGGGGATCAGAACGTTGCCGACGGCGATTCCGGCGCACGCCACGAAGGTGCCCCCCAGCACGACCGCGGCCCCGCCCAGGACGCGAACGACGAGGCCGACGGTCAGCAGCGCCATGGACAGACCGACCGCGCGGGCCATGCCCAACCGGCGGCCGAGCCACGGGGCGGCGAACGCCGCGAGTCCGAAGCAGAGCACGGGAACCGCGGTCAGCGCGCTGGCCCAGGCCGTGGACGCGTCCAGGGAGGAACGCATCTCCGGGAGGACCGACGAAACGCTGGTGACCGCAGGTCGGAGGTTCGAGGCGGCCAGTGCGACACCGGCGATCAGCAGGGTGGTGCCGACGAGGGCCACGTGGCGGTTGTGGAACACGGGCTCGACCGCGCCGCTGTTCTGCAGTTCTTCAGCAGCGGCCAAACCGTGCGCCGCGATCGTCGCTTCGGCACCGGAATCGGTGGCAGTGTGGACGGTTGACGGTGTGGGCTCTGGCTCAGTCTGCTGGATCCTCACTCGGCTACTGTCTCAGACATAGGATGTTCGGATGAAAGGATGGCGTTGTGCCGTTGGCCACTACGCGCCGGGCCGGCCTCGTCGACCAGGTGATCGAGCAGATGCGGGCCGCGATCACCGGCGGTGAATGGCCGGTCGGCCAGCGCATTCCGCCGGAGCCGGAACTGGTGACCGCACTCGGCGTGGGGCGCAACACCGTGCGGGAAGCGGTACGTGCGCTGTCCCACGCGGGGCTGCTCGAGGTGCGTCAGGGCGACGGCACCTTCGTGCGGGCCACCAGCGAGCTCTCCGGCGCGGTGCGACGGCTCGTCGGTACCGAGCTCCGCGACGTGCTGCAGGTCCGCCGGACACTCGAAGTCGAGGGCGCGAGGCTGGCCGCGCGCGTCCGCACCGACGACGAGCTCCGCCGCCTGGAACAGCTCTTGGCCGAGCGGGACGAGGCGCTGGCCTCGAAGCAGTGGGAACGCCTCGTCGAGCGGGACACCGCCTTCCACGTGCTGCTCGTGCAGGCGTCGCACAACGCGCTGCTGGCGGAGCTCTACCAAGGCCTCACGGAGGCGGTGAGCGCGAGCGTCGCGACCACCGTCGACACCACCGTGGACCTCGACGACCACGTTTCGCACGCGGGCCTGATGGAAGCGGTGCGCCATCGCGACCCTGCGCGGGCAGCCACCGAGGCGGGCCGCTTCCTCGAAGAGCTCCTCGAGCGCCACAGCGACTGACGCGGAACAACCACGACCGATTGCGGCCTCGACGTGTCCGCAATCGGTCGTAGCGTCACGCCATGACGAGCCGCGAGAACCAGCCGCTCCGCATCGACATCCCGCGGTCCGCGCTGGACGACCTGAAGTTCAGGCCGCACACCACCCGCCTGCCCGTGCTCGACAACCGCACGCTCAACCGCACCACGCTGATGCGGCAACTTCTGCTGCGCCGTCACGACCTGACGGCGGTAGAAGCGGTCGAACGCCTGGTCGGCCTGCAGGCACAGGCGACGAGCCCCCCGTACGTGGCGCTGTGGTCACGGCTGAAGGGCTTCCGGATCGACGAGCTCAGCGGGATGATCAACGACCGCAGCGTGGTGCGGACGCATCTGATGCGCGGCACCCTGCACCTGGTCACCGGCCGCGACTGCCTCGCGCTTCGTCCGGTGGTGCAACCGGTGCTGCACCGCAGCATGGCCGGCCAGTACCGCCGTGACCTCGACGGTGTCGACCGGGGTGAACTCGCCGAGACGGCGCGTCGGCTCATCGAGGAGCAGCCCCTCACGACCGCGCAGCTGGGCGAGTTGCTGCACCAGAAGTGGCCCCACCACGAGGCGGCCCGGCTCGGCTGGGCGGTCCCGTACCTGCTGCCGTTGGTGCAGGTGCCGCCACGCGGCGTGTGGGGTCGCAGCGGGCCACCCGTGAGCACGACGGCGGCGAGCTGGCTCGGAACCGAGTTGCCCTCGACCGGCGACCTGGACGAGGTGGTCCTGCGCTACCTCGCCGTGTTCGGTCCCGCGACGGTCGCGGACATCGCCGCGTGGTCGCGGATGACCGGATTGCGCGGGCCCGTCGAGCGCCTGCGGCCGAGGCTGCGCGTGTTCCACGACGAGAGGGGACGGGAGCTGTTCGACGTGCCCGACGCGCCGATCGCGTCCCCCGACGTCCCCGCCCCGCCTCGCTTCCTGCCGGAGTTCGACAACGTCCTGCTGTCGCACGCCGACCGCACGCGTGTCATTTCCGACGATCACCGCAAGCGGTGGTCCGGCGTCGCGAACGGCGTGTTGCCCGCGACGTTCCTGATCGACGGGTTCGTGCGGGGCACGTGGAAGATCGAGCGGCAGAAGGGCACCGCGACGCTGGTGGTCACCCCGTACGCCCCGCTGTCCCGGCAGGACCGGACGGGGCTGGCCGGGGAAGGGGCGGCGTTGCTCGCGTTCGCGGCTGCGGGCGATCAGCACGACGTCCGGTTCACGCCGTGTCCCTGAGCTCCCAGCAGCCCTTCACGCTCGCGATGGCCGCCCGGATGGCCGGGCGGCGACTCGCCTGACTGCGCCACACGGCGAAGACCCGGCGGGTGGGAGTGGGGTGCAGGGCGACCGCGCGCACGTTGCCCGGCAACGGACCGCGACCCAGCCTGGGCAGCAGCGCCACGCCGATGCCGCGGGCGAGCAGCGCGAGCTGGGTCTGGTACTCGCCGATCCGGAACGCCTGGTCCGGCTCCACTCCGGCACCGCGGAAGGTCTTGATCAACCAGTCATGACAGATGGTTCCCGGCGGCTGGCAGATCCACCGCTCGTGCGCCAGGTCTGCCGGGACGAGTGCGTCGCGATCGGCGAGCGGGTGCCCGGCGGGGAGCACCACGTCGGCGACGTCCTCACCGACGGCGGTGCGGGACAACGACTCGGGGAGGGCCAGGGGCGCGTTCTGCCAGTCGTGCACGACGGCCAGGTCGAGCTCTCCCCTCGTCACCGCCTCGATCGCGTCCGGCGGATCG
>DASYMV010000272.1:0-8061 GCA_036008865.1 Pseudonocardiaceae bacterium
GCTTGGCAGGACCTGAAGCCCTACATCGACCGGGACAAGCTCGACCTCGGAGAGATCCCGCAGGCCGTGCGCGACTACACCGAGTTCAACGGCACTCGCTGTGCACTTCCCCTGCTCGCCGACGTCTACGGCCTGTACTACAACAAGGACCTTCTCACGCAGGCCGGTCTCGGCGGTCCGCCGAAGACCACCGCCGAACTGCTGGACTACGCCGAGAAGCTCACCGTCCGCAATACCGACGGTTCCATCAAGGTGGCCGGTTTCCTGCCGCAGATGGGCTTCTACGCCTTCAAGCCGCAGATCATCGCGCCGATGTTCGGCGCCCGGTGGGTCGGCGAGGACGGCAAGTCCAGCCTGGGCAAGGACCAGGGCTGGAAGGACCTGTTCGACTGGCAGAAGCAACTGATCGACTTCTACGGCTGGGACAACCTGCAGAAGTTCACCGCGGGTCTGGGCCAGGAGTACTCGGCTGACATGGGCTTCCAGGCGGGCAAGGTCGCGATGGCCGTGGACGGCGAGTACCGCACCGCGTTCATCGCCGACCAGACGCCGAACCTGAACTACGACACCGCCCCCGTTCCCACCTCCAAGCCCGACCTGTACGGCGGCGGCTACACCACCGGCACGATCATCGGCGTCCCCAAGGGCGCCAAGAACCCCGGCGCCGCGTGGGAGCTGATCAAGTACCTGACCACGGACACCGACGCGCTGGTCGGTCTCGCCAACGGCCTGCACAACGTGCCGAGCACCAAGACCGCGTTGAACAACCCGAACCTGAAGCTGGGCGATCAGTTCAAGCCGTTCCTGGAGATCTTCGCCGACAAGAACCTGACCTCCAACCCGGCCAGCACCATCGGCGACCAGTACCTGAAGATCGTGTCCGACTTCGGAGTCTCCTGGCAGAGCGGCCAGGTCGGCGATCTGCCGGCTGGGCTGACCAACCTGGACAAGCAGATAGACGACGCCAAGTCGCTCGGCAAGTGAGGCCGCTGCCGTGACCGCCACTCTGCCGAACCGGCCAGCGGAGCGCGTGCCGGCCGAGCCCGCCGCCCGCGGCGGGCGGGCTCGGGCCCACAGCCGCCACCGCTTCTGGGTGTTCGCCTTCCTCGCACCCTGGGCCGTCGGGCTGGTGGTGTTCTTCATCTACCCGCTGCTCGCGACCGTGTACTTCTCGTTCACCAACTACAACGGGCTCGACACCGCCGATTTCGTGGGCGTGCGCAACTACGCCTACCTCTTCGGCGGCGACCCGATCGTGCGCACCGCTGCGTACAACACGCTCTGGCTGGTCGTGGTGCTCACCGTGCTGCGGGTGGCTTTCGGGCTCGGCGTGGCGTCGGTGCTCGCCAGGGTGCGGAAGGGCGCGACCCTGTTCCGCACGCTGTGCTACCTGCCGTCGCTCGTCCCGCCGGTCGCCGCCACGTTGACCTTCGTGTTCGTGTTCAACCCCGGTACGGGCCCCGTGAACAGCGTTCTCGGCTGGTTCGGCATCGACGGCCCGCTGTGGTTCAACGACCCCGCCCTGTCCAAGCCGGCGCTCACCCTGCTCACGTTGTGGGGCTCGGGTGAACTCATGATCATCATCTTGGCCGCGATCCTGGACGTGCCCGAGGACCTCTACGAGGCGGCACAACTCGACGGCGCAGGCCCGTGGATGCAGTTCCTGAAAATCACGCTTCCCTCGATCGCGCCGGTGCTGCTCTTCGGCGTGGTCAACTCGGTGATCTTCGCACTGCAGTACTTCACCCAGGCCATCGTCGCGGGCTCCGTGGCCTCGGGCTCGGCCGAGATGGTGGGCAACAGCCAGATCATGGGCTACCCCGACAACTCGACGCTGACCTTCCCGGTCTGGCTCTACCAGCAGGGGTTTCGCGCCTATCACATGGGTTACGCCTCCGCGATGGCCGTGATCCTGTTCGTGACCTCCTTCGCCTTCACCGCGATCCTGATCCGACAGTTGCGTGGCGCACGCTCCGAGGAGGCGCGAGCCTGATGACCGCACTGCTGCGCGAGTCACCGAAGATCGCACCGGCCGCCGCGGTGCGACGCCGCAAGGCCGGCAAGCAGCAGGTCCTCGGCTGGATCGCGGTGCACAGCGTCGCGCTCGCGATGGGCCTGATGTTCGCCGTGCCGCTGGTGTTCGTCTTCCTCACCGCGCTCATGTCCGACCAGCAGGCGCTGACGTCGAACATGTGGCCGCAGGAGTGGCACTTCAACAACTTCGCGGCCGTGTTCGACAAGGCCCCGATGCTGACCTACCTCGGCAACTCGCTGCTGTACTCGGTGCTCGCCACCGGCGGCATGCTGTTGTCGGGCATCCCGGCGGCCTACGCGCTGGCGCGCTTGCGCTGGCGGGGCAGCAACACGGCGTTCATGCTGGTGATCGCTGCGATGATGCTGCCACCGCAGGTGGTCGCGGTTCCGCTCTACAGCATGTGGGCGAGCGGGCACCTCACCGGAACGCTGTGGCCGCTGATCGTGCCGTACTTCGTCGGGGACGCGTTCAGCATCTTCCTGCTTCGCCAGTTCTTCGTGACCATCCCGGAGGACTACCTCGACGCGGCCAGGATCGACGGCTGTTCGGAGTTCCAGATCCTCTACCGGGTGCTGCTGCCGATGAGCAGGCCCGGCATCGCGGCCGCCTCGCTGTTCACCTTCCTCTACACCTGGAACGACTACTTCGGCCCACTCCTCTACGTCGGTGAACGGCAGGGCAGCTGGCCGCTCTCGGTCGCGCTGGCCTCCTTCCGCGGCATGCACAGAACCACCCAGTGGAACCTCACCATGGCCGCGACGACCTTGGTCCTCGTACCGGTGCTGGTGCTGTTCCTGTTCGCCCAGAAGTCGTTCGTCCGGGGAATCACGTTCACAGGAGTCAAGGGATGAAGCTGACCGTCGTCGGAGGTGGATCCACCTACACGCCGGAGCTGATCGACGGCATCGCAGGCCGTCGCACCAGCCTCGCGGTGGACGAGATCGTCCTGGTCGACCCGGACACCGAGCGTCTGGACGTCATCGGCCCGTTCTGCCAGCGGCTGCTCCGGCACGCAGGCCACCCGGCGACGGTGCGCACCACCACCGACCTGAAGCAGGGTGTCGAAGGCGCTTCCGCGGTGCTGCTGCAGCTTCGGGTCGGCGGCCAGCGGGCCCGCAGGTCCGACGAGACGTTCCCACTCACCTGCGGCTGCGTCGGCCAGGAGACCACCGGTGCGGGCGGTCTGGCCAAGGCGCTGCGCACCGTTCCGGTGGTGCTCGACATCGCCGAGCAGGTGCGCGCCGTGGCGGGCGAGAAGACCTGGATCGTCAACTTCACCAACCCGGTCGGCATCGTCACCCGCGCGCTGCTGCAGGCAGGCCATCGGGCGGTCGGGCTCTGCAACGTCGCGATCACCTTCCAGCGCTGGACTTCCGCGTTGCTCGGCGTCACTCCGGAGGCCGTGCGCCTGGAACACGTCGGGCTGAACCACCTGACGTGGGAACGGGGCGTGCTGGTCGACGGCGTGGACGTGCTGCCGAAGCTGCTGGAGCTGCACGGCGACGGCTTGGCCGAGCACATCGGTCTACCAGCGGCCCTGATGCGGCGGTTGAACGCGGTGCCCTCGTACTACCTGAAGTACTTCTACGGCCACGACGAGGTCGTGGCAAAGCAGCGCACCGAGGTGCCGCGCGCCGAGGTGGTCAGCTCGGTCGAGAAGGAACTGCTCGACATCTACAGCGATCCGAGCGTGGTGACGAAGCCTGAACAGCTCGCCCAGCGCGGCGGCGCGTACTACTCCGAAGCCGCGGTGCAGCTGGTGCACGCGCTGACCGGTGGTGCCGGTGCCGAGCAGCACGTGGTGAACGTGCGCAACGGCGGCACGTTGCCGTTCCTGCCGGACGACGCGGTGATCGAGGTTCCGGCCACCGTGGACTCGAACGGCGCGGTTCCGTTGCCGGTACGTCCGGTGGAACCGGCGCTCTCCGGCCTGATCTCGCACGTGACGAGCTACGAGTACCTCGCTTTGGAGGCCGCGCTGCACGGCGGCCGTGACCGGGTTGCGGACGCGCTGCTGGCGCATCCGCTGGTCGGTCAGCACGCCATCGCCGACCGGCTGGCCGACGAGTTGATCTCCGAGAACCGCGATCTCCTGCCTTGGGCCGAGGATCGCTGAAGGGGGCGACCTCTCCCGCGACCGACCACCGCTGCTCAAGGAGCTTGACGCATGACCGACCGGGTGCTCGCCATCGACGGCGGCAACAGCAAGACAGCCGTGATGCTCGTCGACGCGGACGGTGCCGTGCTCGCGCAGGTGCGCGGTCCCGGTGCCTCCCCGCAGAACGTGGGACTTGGACGAAGCCTGGAGGTCTTCCAGGGGCTCGCCCACGAGGCGGCACGGCTGGCCGGGCTGTCTCCCGACGAGCCGATCGCACGGCACACCGCCGCGTACCTCGCCGGCGCGGACCTGCCGCGCGAGGAGGAGGACCTGAAGCGGGCGATCGAGGCACGCGGTTGGTCCGAGACGACGGTGGTCGGCAACGACACCTTCGCGTTGCTGCGCGCCGGAACCTCCGACGGAATCGGTGTCGCGGTCGTGTGCGGCGCGGGCATCAACTGCGTGGCGGTGGCCGAGGACGGGCGCACGCACCGCTTTCCGGCGCTGGGGAGGATCTCCGGCGACTGGGGCGGTGGGAGTCACATCGGCAGCGAGGCGCTGTGGCTCGCGGTGCGCGCCGAGGACGGCCGCGGCAGGCCGACCGGTCTCCTCCCGGCGGTCATCAGCCACTACGGCACGCACACCATCGCCGAGGCGGTGGAGAAACTCCACTTCGAGGAGATGAAGTTCGACGCGCACGCCTTGTGCCCGTTGCTGTTCGCGGTCGCGGCTGACGGTGACGAGGTGGCGGGTGGGGTGGTCGAGCGGCTGATCGACGAGATCGCGCTGCTCGTCACGGTGTCGTTGCGCCGCTTGGACCTGCTCGACGGGCCGGTGGACGTGGTGCTCGGCGGCGGCGTGATCACCGGTACCGGCGACGCCGTGGTGGCCGAGGTTCGCGAGCGCTGCCGGGAGGTCGCGCCGCTGTCGCAGGTGCGGGTCGTGGATCTGCCGCCGGTGGTCGGTGCGGCACTGCTCGGCCTCGACGCGATCGGTGCGAGCCCGGCCGCGGAACTGCGGTTGCGCTCGGCCTGTGACCCCTACCAGCGGATCGACGGTGCGGGCACCGTCGGGGTCACCACTGGCGGGTGAAGATCCGGCGCGGAGGAGTTGGTCGGCGGCGCATCCCACAGCGATTCCATCCGGCCCCGCGACGGCATCACGCGCCCGATGCAGTCGCGGGGCTTCTACTGCCCACTGCTGGGCACCGGCGACAGTGCGCTCACCGATGTGGAGATGGCAGGTTCCGAGAACGACGGTGTGGTCGGGATCACGAGTTCCGGGGTCGTCTCCGTCACACTCACGGACGGCATGGCGGAGACGGTCTCGAGCACCGGAGCGGGTGCCGCGCCGACCGAGGTCGCCGAGGGCCTCGGCACCGGCGTGCGGGACGGAAGGGACGGGCGGAATGATCCGGTGGGGGCCCCGTTCTGGTACTCCATCGGCGGCCCGTCGCCGCCGGCCCCCTGCTCGGCGGGTGCGTTGGAGTACTCGCCCGACCCGGAGCCGCGCGACTCCCCCTGCCGTTGATCGCCTCGCGTGCCGAAGGCGATGCCGAGCGAAAGGCCGAGCACGACCGCGACAGCCGCGAGGGAAATGGTGGGGACGGGCAGGCGCGAGTGCACGGCGTCTCCTGGCGGGGAAGGTGTGCGAGCCGAGTCAGGCTACGCGGCCGAATGAGACGAAGCGCCCCACCACGTTTTTCCCATCCCTCGATGGAGTGAGGCCACATCCCGGCGCCGACCTGCCCCGACTTGACCAGCGGTGGCGCAGGTCGATTTCCGGGAGGCATGCTGTGCCTCTGCCACGGGGGGCAGCAGGACGGCAGGAGCATTGAGAAAGGGGGAGATCGTGCAGGACTTGCACAGCATGGTCGCCATCGGCGACAGCTTCACCGAAGGGCTCGACGATCCGGGTCCCGGCGACACGTACGTGGGGTGGGCGGACCGGCTCGCCGCGATGATCGCCTCGCAGCAGCCCGATTTCCGGTACGCCAACCTGGCCATCAGAGGCAAGCTGCTGCACGAGATCGTCGACGAGCAGATCCCGCTCGCCGTCGCGCTCAAGCCGCGACTCGTCACCTTCTGCGGGGGCGGCAACGACCTGCTGGTGCCCGGAAGCGACCCGGACGCGCTGGCCGAGGTGTACGAGATCGGTGTGGCGGACCTGCGCGCCGCGGGCAGCGAAGTGGTGATCTTCACCGGTTTCGACACCCGGCACACGCCGTTCCTCAGGTCGCTGCGCAGCCGGGTCGCCGTCTACAACGCCCACCTGTGGTCCATCGCCGAGCGCTACCACTGCCGTGTCGTCGACCTGTGGTCGATGCACGTGCTGCAGGACAAGCGGGCGTGGAGCGAAGACCGGCTGCACCCCTCGCCCGAGGGGCACCGCCGGGTCGCGCTGCGGGTGGCCCAGGTGCTGGGGCTCGACCTGCTGGAGGACTGGACCACACCCTGGCCACCGCCGGTGGAGACGGACTGGATGACCCAGCGCAAGCACGACCTCAAGTGGGCGCGGGAGCACGTGGTGCCGTGGATCGCACGGCAGTTGCGCGGTGAGTCCACGGGGGACGGTCTTGCACCGAAGCGACCCGACCTGCTTCCTCTGTCCCGCAACGACAACTGACTTGAACACCGGCCGGCTGGCACTCGACCCCGAATGCCGGCCGACTGGCGCTCGACGCGACTGTCTTCACCGGACAACTCCGCTATCAGACTTGGATCATCCGTTCCGGACTGACGGCCGCGGCCAGCGGGAATCAGGTGGCCGACGACGTTCGTCGACGAGATGTCGATGTTGAGCCGCCCGGACGGCTACGCTCTCGGACGTGCGAGACCCGTCCGCTGTGGTCGATCGCGGCGCCGGGTGCCTGCTCGGCGGCGCGTTGGGTGACGCGCTGGGCGCACCGGTCCAGTACCTGGGCTGGGCTGACATCCAGCGGGATTACGGCACTGAAGGCGTGCTGGAACCGCCTCGTCCCGCGCTGGTCACCGACGACACGCAACTGACCTTGTTCACGGCGGACGGCTACCTGCGCGCGTGGGTGCGCGGCCGCACGACCGGCGAGTGGGAACCCGTCGAGATGGTCTGGCAGAGCTACCGGCGGTGGCTCGTCACGCAGCAGGTCGACGCACCGGACCCCGGCGCGGCGGGGCTGCTCGCTGACGAGCGGCTGTACTCGAGCCGCTCGCCCGGCCTCACCTCGCTGCGCGCGCTCGCCGCCGACGAGCCGCCATCCCCCGAGCGTCCCCACAACGATTCGTCCGGCTGCAACGGCGTCACCCGCACCGCGCCCGCCGGGTTCGCCCCGAGCGCGAGCATCGCCTACGACCTCGGCTGCCGCTTCGCCGCGCTCACGCACGGTGGAACCGGTGGCTGGGTGGCCGGTGGCGCGCTCGCGCTGCTCGTGCATCTGCTGGCGGTGCGCCGCCGTCCGCTGCGCGAGGCCGTCGACCAGGTCATCGGCCGGGTGCTGCGCGACGACCCGTACACGGCGAACACCCTGAACCGATCGGTCGTGTTCGCCGACGAGCACCGGAGGTCCGGTACGGGCTCGGTGCGCGTGGACCGCCTGGGCAGCGGGTGGACCGGTCCCGAAGCACTCGCCATCGCCGTGCACACCGTGCTGCTCCACCCGAAGCCGTCGCAGTTCGCCGACGCGATCCGTGTCGCGGCGAACCACTCCGGAGGCAGCGACGCGACGGCGTCGCTCACCGGCAACCTCCTCGGCGCGTTGCACGGAACCGCCGCGCTGCCAAGGGATTGGCTCAGCGCACTGGAACTCGTCGACGTGCTGGAGCAGACCGGTCACGACCTCGGCCGGTCTGCCACCGGAATCGAGTTCGACCAGGAGCGGTACGCCTGACGCACCCGGGAAAGGCAGTGGCCTCCGCAACGCGTTCCCGAATACGCGTTGCGGAGGCAACCC
>DASYMV010000273.1:0-3860 GCA_036008865.1 Pseudonocardiaceae bacterium
GAGATCCAGGTGAGGCCGCAGCAGGTGCGGTCGTCGGCGAGGCGCACCGCGTACCCGGCGTCCTCCAGCACCTGCACCGCCGCGATGCCGACGTCCGGCGAGAAGTGGTCGGTGAAGGTGTCCACCCACAGCACCACCGGATCGCCGCTCGTCGCGGGACGCCCGGCGAACCACTGCCTGAAGGTCTGTTCCGCGAACGCCGGCAGCGGACGGCGCTGGTCGATGCCGCCCAGCAGCTTGGCCACCGCCGCCAGCGGACGGCTGCGAAGCACCCGGTTCACCAGCCCTGGCGCACGCGATGCCAGACGCGCCCAGCGCGGCAGCCAGCCCAGCACGTAGTGCGAAGCGGGACGCAGGCGTCGCCGGTAGGTCTGGTGCAGCACCTCGGCCTTGTAGGTCGCCATGTCGACCCCGGTGGGGCAGTCCGACGCGCATCCCTTGCAGGACAGGCACAAGTCGAGCGCCTCGTGCACCTCGGGGGAGCGCCAGCCCTTGCCCACCACCGAGCCGTTGACCATCTCCTGCAGCACCCTGGCGCGACCGCGGGTGGAGTCCTTCTCGTCGCCGGTGGCGAGGTAGGACGGGCACATGACGCCGCCGTTCGCAGTGGTGTCGGCGCGGCACTTGGCCACGCCGGTGCACCGGTGCACCGCGGCCGACAGGTCACCGCCGTCGTCGTCGTAGGCGAACGCGAGCGAGCGCCGGAACGATCGTGCCGCGGGCACCCGCAGGTCGGCGTCGAGCGGGCGGGGCCGGACGATCACGCCGGGATTCAGAACGTCCTGCGGGTCGAACACCGCCTTGACCGCGGCGAAGGCGTCGAGCGCGGCGGTCGAGTACATCAGCGGCAGAAGCTCGCCGCGGGCACGCCCGTCGCCGTGCTCGCCGGACATCGAGCCGCCGTAGGAGGCGACGAGTTTCGCGGCGTCGATGAGGAAGTCGCGGAACACCTCGGTGCCGCCGGGGCGGGACAGCGGGAAGTCGATCCTGATGTGCACGCAGCCGTCGCCGAAGTGCCCGTAGGGCGTTCCGTGCAGGCCGCGCTCGTCCATGAGGGCCTCGAAGTCGCGCAGGTAGGCGCCGAGCCGGTCGGGTGGCACGGCCGCGTCCTCCCACCCGGCGTGCGAGGTCAGGCCCCCGGTCGACCGCGCGGCGAGGCCTGCGCCGTCCTCCCGGATCCGCCACAGCGCGGCAGCGTGGGCCGGTTCGGTGACCAGCAGGCTGTCCACCGCGCCCGAGTCGGCGACGACCTTCGCGGCCATGGGCCGGATCTCGGCCACGGACGCGCCACCGAGCTCGACGAAGAGCCATCCGCCTCCGCTGGGCAGCTGCGGCACGCCGGACGGTCCGCGGCGGGCTCGGACCACGTCGACCATTCGCGCGTCGAGTCCTTCGATCGCGATGGGCCGGTAGTGCAGGAGCGCGGGCACCGCGTCCGCGGCGGCCGCCATGTCGGGGTATCCGAGTGCGACGAGCACGGTCGACGCCGGCGGCCGCACCATCCGCACGGTGGCGCCGAGCAGCACCCCGCACGTGCCTTCGGTGCCCACCAACGCCTTGGCGACGTCGAAGCCGTTCTCCGGCAACAGGTGTTCCAGTGAGTAGCCGGACACCTGGCGTCCGAAGCGGCCGAGTTCGGTGCGGATCACGCCGAGGTTCGCCCGCACCACCTCCTGCAGTGCGGACAGCAGGGGTGAGAACGACGGGTCGGCGCCGCGGTGTGCGGTCAGGCGTTCGCCCGCGCCGGTCAGCACGTCGAGTGCGATCGCGTTGTCCGCGGTGCGCCCGTACCCCAGCGCCCGCGAGCCGCAGGCGTTGTTGCCGATCATGCCGCCGATCGTGCAGCGGTTGTGCGTCGACGGGTCGGGGCCGAAGCGCAGGCCGTGCGGGGCCGCCGCCCGCTGCAGATCGTCGAGCACGACTCCCGGCTCGACGACCGCGGAGCGGGTGTCGGGGTCGATCGAGACGATGCGGTTGAGGTGACGGGAGAAGTCGAGCACCACGCCTGGACCGACCGCGTTGCCCGCGATCGAGGTGCCCGCGCCGCGCGCGGTGAGCGGCACGCCGAGGGTCCGGCACACGTCCAGCGCGGCGGCCACCTCGTCGAGCGCACGTGGGAACAGCACCGCGGCGGGCGGCACCCGGTACAGCGACGCATCGGACGAGTACTCGGCCCGCCGCCGCGCGGAGGTGTCGACCTCGCGAAGGCCGGCGCGGCGCAGCTCAGCCGCGAGGTCTGGCAACTGCAGCGTCGTCACGGGCGCACGACCTCAATGATGGCCGTGCCCGTGGCCGTGCCCGTGGGAAGGCAGCGGATCCCCCGAGCGCAGCGGGGCCTGCTCGTACCGCCCCTCGTGCGCGACGATCGGGCGCCGGTCACCGGCCAGTTCGGGATGGGCGTCCTCCAGCGCGCGGCGCCGCTCGGCAGTTCGCCGCAACTCCGTGACGTACTCACGGTCTCCACCGTATGTGCCGCGCCACGTCTGCGGCATCCGCTCGGGCGGTGGTGGGACCGACGCCACTCCCCCGATGCCGAACGTGCTCGGGATCTTCGAGGTCACCGCGCCGCATGCCGGGCAGGCCGGCAGCGGCGCGGTGAAGGACTGCGTCACCTCGAAGCGGTGCCCGTTCGCGCACTTCAGGTCGTAGATGGCCACGAACACGTCACCACAGCGACAGCGATCGGGTCAGGATTCCGGCGACGTCCTCCTCGGTGACCGGCCGCGGCGCGGTCGCGAGCAGGCGTTGCTGCTTCATGGTGCCCTCGACGAGGTCGTCGACGTCGCTCTCGTCGTAGCCGACACCGCCGATGCCGTTGGGAATGCCGATGTCACGCATGAGCTGCTGCACGGCCAGCGGCAGGTAGTTCGACAGGTCGTCGGGGCGCTCCATGTCCGGCGCGAGCAACTCGGCTGCCCTGATGTGCCGCTCCGGCAACGCATCGAAGGTGAACCGGAACGCCTCGGGCGCGGTGAGCGAGACCGACATGCCGTGCGGCACCATCGCTTCCTCGGGCGGGTAGCCGTCCGGGTGGAAATCCTTGACCCGGCCTGCGATCGGGTAGGCGTTGGCGTGCGGGATGTGCACGCCGGCGTTGCCGAACCCCAGTCCGGCGAAGGTGGCGGCCAGGGCCATGTCGGTTCGGGCTGCGACGTCCTCGCCGTTGCGGACCGCGGTGCGGAACGAGCGGGAGAGCAGGCCCAGCGCGTGCTCGGACCACATGTCCGAGATGGGGTTGGACCCGCAGTAGGGCACCCGCTGCTCGGGCTGCTTGCGGTCGTAGGTGTCGTAGTGACGCGCGGTGTAGCTCTCCAGGGCGTGGCAGAGGATGTCCATGCCGGACGCCGCCGTGACGCCGGGAGGCTGCGTGACGGTGAGCTCAGGGTCCACCACCGCGAGGGTGGCGCGCAGGCGGGCGTGGCTGATACCGGTCTTGACGCGAAGTGATAGCACGTCCATCACGCAGACCGTGGTGCTCTCCGAGCCGGTGCCCGTCGTCGTCGGCACTGCCACGAGGGGCTTGAGCGGCTCCTTGGGTGCCATGGCCTTGCCGACCGGTGCGTTGATGTAGTCCATCAGCTCGCCGGGGTTCGTGGTGAGCAGGTTGATCGCCTTGGCGGTGTCGATGCTCGAACCACCTCCGACGGCGACGAACGCGTCCCACGGGCCGGTGCCCCTGGCGTGGTCGATGGCCTTGTCCATGCTCACGTCGGTCGGTTCGACGTGAACCTCGTCGTAGACCTCGGCGTGGATGCCGTACTTCTCGATCTGATCGGCGATCCGCTGCGGGTGGCCGGTGGCCGCGACACCGGGATCGGTCACGACCAGTACGCGCCGTGCGCCGTACTGGCTCAGGTCGT
>DASYMV010000274.1:0-7822 GCA_036008865.1 Pseudonocardiaceae bacterium
CAGATCCAGCAACTTCTGCACCAGATCGATGACGCCGAGATGCCCGACCCGGACCAATTCTTGACGACCTTGGAGATGATCTCAGTGTTCGACAGCTACTTCACCTCGGACCAGCAAGCTCAACTGGCCGAGCGCCGCGCCGAACTCGGGCCTGACGCGATCGAAGCGGCCAAGACGCGGTGGACCGGGCTGGTCGAGGAACTGCTCCACCACGTGCAGGCCGACACGCCAGTGGACGATCACCAGGTGCAAAGCCTCGTCCGGCGCTGGAATGAATTGGGCGCTGCATTCCACACGGGCGAGCACCAGACCGAGGCGGCCGCTCGGAGGATGTGGCAGGACAACAGCGCCGAGATCAGCCGAGCCTTGCCGTGGTCGCACGAACAGATGACGGCCTTGGTCGTCTATCTCGACCGGGCACGACAGAGCGCTTGAGCCACGGCGTGCAGGTCAGGGCCGACGATTCGATGGGAACGGGCTCCGCCCGAACCCGTTGCCGCTTCGGAGATCGGGGAGTGCACCAGCACCTGGCGTGGACGGGCAAGAACGATCCGCGCGGACTGTGCATTGGCTCATTGTGGTCATTTGTCGTTGTCGCCGGCGCGACCGCTGAGCTGCACTCGTGATGGCAATGTGCAATCGCCGTGGTGCTCGCCGCCGCGTCGGGCATGATCTGACGTGTGCGAGCGGAACGGCTGGTGGCTCTGTTGTTCACCCTGCAGAGTCGGCGTAGCGCGACGATCGCGGAGTTGGCGGAGGCGCTCGGCGTGTCCGACCGGACGATGCACCGTGACGTCGCCGCGCTGCGGGCCGCCGGCGTTCCCCTGTGGACCGAGCCGGGGCGGCATGGCGGGGTGCGGCTCGTCGAGGGCTGGCGGACCAGGCTCGACGGGCTCACCTCCCGGGAAGCCGTCGCGATCTTCGCGATGGGCGTGCCGAGGGCACTCGCCGAGCTCGGGCTCGGCACGGCGGTGTCGGCGGCACACGCCAAGGTCTCGGCGACCCTTCCAGCGCCGCTGCGCGAGCAGGCACAGCACATCGCGCAACGGTTCCACCTCGACGCGCCGGGCTGGTTTCGCCGGGAGGACGACGCCGAGCACCTGGCCGCCGTCGCCCGCGCGGTGTGGGAGCAGCGGCGGACGCGGGTCACCTACCGCCGGGGCGATCGCAGCGTCGAGCGAATCCTGGATCCGCTCGGGCTCGTGCTCAAGGCGGGGGTCTGGTACCTGGTCGCAGGCACCGGCGAAAGTGTGCGCACATACCGCGTCGGCCGCATCCAGGCCACCGAGGAGCTCGACGAGCATTTCGAGCGACCGGCCGATTTCGACCTCGTGAACTGGTGGCAGCACTCGTCGGCGCGGTTCGAGCGGTCACTGCCGCGCGTGCGGGTGCGGGTCCGGCTGAGCCCCATCGGAGTTCGCGCCCTGCCCTTGATCATCGACGCCGACCTCGCGGTGGCGGCGCTGGACCTCGCGGGGCCGCCAGGACTCGACGGTTGGACCGAAGTCGAGCTCGCGTTGGAGGAGCCCGAGATCGCGGCCGGGCAGCTGCTCGGGCTCGGCATCGAGGTCGAGATCGTCGAACCGGCCGCCGTGCGGGCCGTGTTCGCGGACACCGCACGGCGGATGGCCGAGCGTCACCGGTAGCCAGTGGCGTCGGCGGGCTTGCCGACGTCCGCCACCTCCACGAGGTAGCGCCACGCGTCGGGCCTGCTGCCGTCGACGTCGGTGAAGTCGTAGATCTTCGCGAGCTGCCCGCTGTCCAGGGTCCGTCCCGAGAAGCGAGCCTTGTCGGGATCGGCGGCCAGCGCGGCCACAGCACGTCCCACGAAGGCCGGGGACTCCGAGATGCAGAAGTGCGGCTGCTTGCCCAGGGCGTCCCGCCACTTCTCCTCGGTGACGCCGAACTCGTCGAGCATGGCCTCCGAGCGCAGCCAGCCGGGTGTCACCGCCACTGCCGTGCACTCGTGTGCCTGCAGCTCGTCCGCCTGTGCGAGAGCGAGATGATGCGCGGCGGCCTTGGCGACGTAGAACGACAGCGAGGTGCCCTTGCGGAACTTCGCGTTGTACTCGGCGGTGCCGTCGGTCATCTCGACCACGAGGCCGCCCGGCCTGCGGATCACCAACGGCAGCAGGTGGTGACTCGTGATGATGTGGGCGTCGATGCCGAGCCGGATCATGCGCAGGCTCGCGTCCAGCGAGTGCTCCCACACCGGCTTGCCCCATTCGAGGTGGTGATCGCCACCCCAGAGACCGTCGACCAGCACGTCGAGCCGCCCGTGCTTCCGATCGATGAGCTCGGCCAGCCCGCGCACCTGGTCGGATTCGAGGTGGTCGACCCGCACGGCGATGCCCGTGCCCCCGGCCTCGGTGATCAGCTCGACGGTGCCCTCGATCGTCTCGGCACGGTCCACTTCGGATCGCTGTCTCCCCGACGTGCGCCCCGTGACGTACACGGTCGCGCCGCTCCTGCCGAGCTCGACCGCGATCGCCCTGCTCGCACCGCGGGTTCCCCCGGCCACCAACGCCACCTCGCCAGTGAGATCTCCACTCATGCCGACCACGGTGACGGCGAACCCTGTCAGGTCATGGCATGGTTTCCCGGCCGATTTCGGCGGCGTCGGCACAGCACCCGCGAAGGCGAATTCAAGCGGTCCCGGGTCGTCGAGGGCCGGGAGTGCCCGAGGTCGTCGGCGAGGCGGGCACTGAGCCGGGCTTCGCCGAGAACCGTCGACGTCCCGGGCGAGGGGCGTTACCCGTGTTCGTTCGGGGGTCGGTCTCGTCGTCGAACTCGCCGATGAGCTCCTCCAACAAGTCCTCCAGGGAGGCGATCCCGATGACGCGGTCGTCGGAGTCGGCCACCAGTGCCAGCTGCGCCCGGTGCTCGCGCATCGCGGTCCCCGCCGCGGCGACACGCAGGGTGGCGGACAACGTCAGCGGGGTGGACATCAGCTTGCGGGCGGGCGGATCGGCGCCGGTGGCCGTGGCGCGCACGACCTCCCGGATGTGCACCAGCCCCACGAACTGCCCGTGCACATCAGTCACGGGAAAACGGGAATGGCCGGTGTCCCGGCTGAGGCGTTCCAACGCGCGGGCGGTGGTGTGCTCGTTCACGGTGACCACGGAGGTCACGGGGACCATGACCTGGGCCAGGGTGGTGTTCTGCAGCTGCAACATCCGGGTCAACAGCCGCTGCTGGCCTTGGGCGATCAGGCCGTGCTCGCCGGACTGGCGCACCAGCATCCGCAGGTCGTCGGGCCGGTGGACCTGGGCCAGCTCGTTCTGCTGTTGCACCTTGAGAAGCCGCAGCAGCGCGTTGGTGGTGTTGTTCAACCCCGCCAGCAACCACCGCACGGTACGGGCGAAGCCGCGGAAGGGCAGCGCCAACAGCAGCGCGGAGCGCTCGGGGTGGGAGATCACCCAGGACTTCGGGACCATCTCGCCGATCACCATGTGCAGGAACACCACCAACACCAGGCCGACCACGAACGCGATCACGTAGGACAGCTGCGTGGGCAGCCCGACCGCGACGAGCAGCGGATCGAGCAGGTTTGCCACGGCAGGCTTGGCCAGCGCACCCAGGCCCAGCGTGCACAACGTGATGCCCAGCTGCGCACCGGCGAGCATCAGCGACAGCTCACGGGCGCCGGCGACGGCGGCGCGGGCGGCGCGGCTGCCCTCGGCGGCGGACTGCTCCAGGCGGTGGCGCTTGGCGGAGACCAAGGCGAATTCCGCGGCGACGAAGAACGCGTTTGCGGCCAGCAGCGCCAGCGAGGCGATCAAGGCCCATCCGATGCTCATCGGCCCTCCACCTCGTCGCGCTGGTCCACGGCATCCCGGTCGCGGGTCTGCTCCTGGTTCTGATCGGGGTTCCCACCGGCTGCCGGCGCGGGGCGGGTGTGCAACAGCACCGTGCGGGGCACGTGTCGCGCGACCGCGGTCACCCGTACCGCCACGACGTGCGGCGGTGACGGCTCGTCGCCGGAGGAGGGCGTGTGGATGGTGAGCTCCACCTCGTCGCCCACACGGGCGGTGCGGCGCAGGTGACGCAGCACCAGCCCGGAGACGGTGTCGTACCCGTCGTGAGTCGGCAGTGCGATGCCGGTGGCGTCGGCGATCTCGTCGATGCGCGACCTGCCCGGCACCGTCCAGGAGCCGTCAGCGCGCTGCTCGATGGTGTCGGCGACCAGGTCGTCCTCGTCGTGGATCTCCCCCACCAGTTCCTCGACCAGATCTTCCAGGGACACCACTCCGGCGAATCCGCCGAACTCGTCGACCACGCACGCCAGTTGCCGGTGCTCCGTGCGCAGGCGCTCCAGCACCGCGTTCAGGGGCAGCTTCCCCGGCACCACCAGGGCCGGCCAGGCGATCTGCCGAATCGGAGTGCTGGTGCGCTGCTCGGGAGTGACGGTGAGGACCTCGGCCACGCTGACCACGCCGACCAGGTCGTCAAGGTCCTCACCGACGACCGGGAAGCGGGAGTGGCCGGTGTCGAGCAGTTCGACCACCCGCGCGGCGGGCTCGTCGGCGCGCACGGTGTGCACCGCGACCCGCGGCGTCATGGCCTGCTCGGCGACCAGGCGGCGGAAGTCCAGTCCGCGGTCCAGCAGGTGTGACAGCTTGGCGTCGAGGTGCCCTTGGGCCTGGGACTCGCCGATGATGTGGTGCAGGTCCTCCCGCGTCGCTCCCTGCGGCAGCTCCTGCACCGGCTCGATGCCCACCGCGCGCAGCAGCCGGTTGGCCGCGGCGTCGAACAACCGGATGACCGGTCCAGCGATCTTGAGGTAGATCAGGGTGGACCGGCTGAGCGCCGTGGCCAGCGCTTCAGGCTTGGCGATGGCGAGGTTCTTGGGCACCAGCTCGCCGACCACCATCTGCACGACCGTGGCGAACACCAGCGCCACCGCCACCGACAGCGACAGCGTCGCGGCCTCGGGCAGGCCGGTGAACCCGAGCAGTCGCGCCAGGCCGGACCCGAGCAGCGGTTCGGCGACATAGCCGACCAGCAGGGCGGTGAAGGTGATGCCGAGCTGCGCACCCGACAGCATGAACGACAACCGCTCGGTCACCCGGTAGGCCCGGTCAGCGGCCTTGTCGCCGTTCTCGGCCATCTGCCGCAGACGACCCCGATGCACCGCGATGTAGGCGAATTCCTGAGCCACGAAGTAACCGGTCGCGGCGGTGAGCACCAGGATGGCCAGCAGCCCGGCCACAATCGACATGCCACACCCGTACCCGTGCAGAAGGGATCGGAAGCGCCAGGAGAAGAAGAAAACGTGTTGGTCTGCCGGGACTCGAGCCCCCGGGTCCGCCCCGCGGAGGCGAGTGGCGACGCCCGCCGTGGTGGGGCACGTCCGTGGTGCGTTCGACGGCTGGATCAGACCGGGTCGGAGATGAGCTACCGCAGGCAGCCGGCCCAGTCGGGTGACGTGGCGTGCGGGTGTTCTCGCGCGCGTCGCCGACCGGCGGGGTGGGCGCGGTGGCTCACCCGGCGCAGCAAGGCGGCGGTGACCAACAGGACGCACGCGAGTGCGGCATGCCAGGCAACCCCGAGCACTGCGGCGGCCCCGGCGTTGACCAACCCGGCCACGGCGTACACCCCGGCCAACGCGCGCAGCGGTCCGGTCGAGGGGGTGCGCGTCGTGAAGTGCAAGCGTCGTATCACAGGTGTGCTCCGAGATCGTTGGGGATCGTACGATTGGTCATCGCGTTCCCGACCAGCGCAGTTACCAACGAGTCAGACAGATCACCCAACGCGACGTGGGACTCGGCGTGGGTGCCGACGAGTCGCACAACGGCCACACTCCCACGAGGACCAGCAGGACGCGGTCCACTGGAAGGGGGACTACCAGTGGGCCGTGCCGAGCCACTGTCGTGCCGTGCACACGAGTGCTGTACAAGGTCATCGCGATGGTCACTCGCGGTGTTACCGCTGTGGGACTGAGAGCCCACGAAGATCATCTCTTCGGTTGGTCGGCCACCAGGGCGGTCACCGGGTTGACCTGATCACGGGCGCCGCTGACACTCGGAGGCGGATCAACCGTCGAGTTCTGCTCGTCGCGACGCCGACTCGTGCCGACCGGTGCGTGGAACCAGCATTGAGACCAGGCGTTCAAGGCGCCCTGCGGCGCCGAGGTTGCCGCGGAGTCGACAGGGCCCTTGTGCTCCTGTGGCTGACCACAGCCCGCATTACGCTTGATCGCAATCTGCTGAGCAGTCGGGGAGCAGAGCACCTGATCGAAGGAGCCGCACCCATGGTGACGTCCTTGGTCAAGTTCTGGAGCACGATCGATCTGTTGGACGATGCCACGCTGGTCACCGTGGCCGGTCAGGTCGACATGGACTCATGCTGCGAGGTGGAGGACCGCCTGCGGCAGGCGAACGAGGTGCCGAATCCGGTGGTGGTCGACCTCGGCTCGGTGACCTTCTTCGGGTCCAGCGGCGTGAACGCACTGTGCAGCGCGCTCGAATCGTGCGACGCGCGCGGAGTCGCACTGGCCATTCTTCCCTCGCCAGCCGTGGTGAACGTGTTGAAGAAAGCCGGTGTGTACGAGCTGTTCAACGTGATCCCGGCCGCTCCCCGTTGAGCGCGCTGGAAGGGAGAACCGCGGTGTCCTCACGGAACGGACAGGTGCCGGGAACGGCCTGAACGTGGAGCAGCCGGGGCGCCACCCGGCTGTGCCGGCCAGGTTGTCCACGCCTCGTCCGTGGCCGAACCACCCCGAGACGTGCTCTGCGGGTGGCGGACGCGTCGGTCACCGCTTGATGAGGAGCGAGCGGTGGAACCGGAGTCCGACAGCACGTTCTCGTGCACCGTGGACCAACTGGGGAACGACGTGCGAATTGCCGTCACCGGTGAGATCGACATGCTGACCGCCCTTCAACTGGTGCGAGCCTTCACTCGATCGGGGTTGGTGTTCGACGGGATCGTCTTCGACCTGCGCGGCGTGACGTTCTTCGGCTCCCAGGGGATCGCCGCTCTGCTCATGGCGAGGGAACTGTGCGGTGAACGCGACGCGGTGATGTCGGTGAAGCCTTCACGCGTGGTGGCTCGGGTCGTCGCGCTGGTCCGGCTCACCGAAGCGCTCGGGGTGGAGTCGCAGGTGGGGAAGTCGTCATCCGCATGACTCGCGGTCGGCGACAGCTCGGAAACTGACCTGGCCGGCCGCCCACTCGACCAGTTCGTCGCTGATCCGGTTGTTCCGGTGTCGCCCCACGGCATCGGAGCGGCCGGGTCAGCGGTGGGTCAGGTGGCCGCACACGCACCAGGTGCTCAGGTCGCGGCCGGGGCCGGCGCGGGTGGTCCAGGTGCGGGTGAGGACGTCGAGCAGGAGGGTCAGGTGCGGCGGAACCGGGGGGATCGCGGGGCCGGCGGGCAGGTCGCGCTCGGTGACGTCGAGCAGGACGGCGTCGGGCTGCACGTGCACGACGAGGGCCAGCCAGGCGGCCGGCCGGGGGCGGCTGATCGCGTGGGCGGTCAGCGCGTTGGCCACCAGCCAGGCCGCGCCGGCCGGTTCGGGTGCGCTGCGGTCGCATCGGTCGCAGACGAACTGGCGGGCGGCGGCGGCGAATTCTCGGCGGCACGGCACGACCAGCATGTCGTCCGGGACGAGGTGGTCGGGCACGGGCATGTCGGGGCCACCACGGTCTGAGGCGTTGCGGGGCCACGCTTCCGGACCCGTGCCGTCCCGTCTGCGCGCCGGGCGCCGGAGGGGACGGCGCTGTCTTGGGCGACTATCGCACATCCGGCGGCTGGGGGACATGACGGCGCCGATCGGACATCAGGATCAGCGGTCCGGCCGGCGAGGGCTGAGCGACGAGGC
>DASYMV010000275.1:0-4638 GCA_036008865.1 Pseudonocardiaceae bacterium
ATCGGCAGCGGTTCACCCCGCCGACGGGAGCCCCGGCGGCATGTCGTCACTGTCGGGTGACCCCTGATGGTGGGCCGTGGGCCGTGTGAGTGTCCCGAAGTGCGGGAGACATGACCCCGAAAGCGTGTACGGGATGCGGAACGAGATGCCGCGGACGGTAGCCTTCGCACAGGAATTGAGTCCCGGCAAGTGGGACCTGAACCCGGGAGGTGTGTGGATGCGGCTCGCGGTGATCCCAGGAGACGGGATCGGGCCCGAGGTCGTCGCCGAAGCCCTGAAGGTGCTCGGCGAGGTCGTTCCGGCAGCGGAGATCATCCGCTATGACCTCGGCGCGGCGCGCTGGCACGCCACGGGAGAGTTGTTGCCCGAGTCGGTGCTCGGTGAGCTGCGCCAGCACGACGCGATCCTGCTCGGTGCCGTCGGTGATCCGTCGGTGCCCAGTGGGATCCTGGAGCGCGGGTTGCTGCTGCGCCTGCGCTTCGAACTCGACCATCACGTGAACCTGCGCCCTGCTCGCCTGTACCCCGGCGTCCGCAGTCCGATCGCGGACCCGCCGGAGATCGACATGGTGGTGGTGCGGGAGGGCACCGAGGGCCTGTACGCGGGCAACGGCGGCCTGCTGCGCAAGGACACTCCGCACGAGATCGCCACCGAGGTCAGCATCAACACCTCGTTCGGCGTCGAGCGCGTGGTGCGTGATGCGTTCGCGCGTGCGGCGAAGCGGCCGCGCAAGCATCTGACGCTCGTCCACAAGACGAACGTCCTGACCCACGCCGGTTCGTTGTGGTCGCGCGTGGTCGAGGAGGTCTCGCTCCAGCACCCGGACGTGACCGTCGCGTACCAGCACGTGGACGCGGCGACCATCCACCTGGTGACCGACCCGTCCCGCTACGACGTGATCGTCACCGACAACCTGTTCGGCGACATCCTCACGGACCTGGCGGCGGCCGTGACCGGTGGTATCGGTCTCGCGGCGAGCGGCAACCTCGACGTGACCCGGCGCAACCCGAGCATGTTCGAGCCGGTGCACGGCAGCGCGCCGGACATCGCGGGCCAGGGCATCGCGGACCCGACGGCCGCTGTGCTGTCGGTCGCTCTGATGCTCGACCACCTCGGCCACAGTGAGGCGGCGCGCCGGATCGAGGCTTCCGTGGCCTTCGACCTGGCAACCCGCGATCACGCGTCACCCGGCGCCACCTACGCGATCGGCGACCGTCTGGCCGCGCTGGTGTCGTCCAACGTCCGCACGGGCGCCTGACCCCCGCAGTTTCAGCAGCGAAAGGCACGTACGCACCCTTCCAGAGGTGCGTACGTGCCTTTCGCTGCTGACAGGGCGACCAAGATGTGGGAAGGCTCGTCCGGGGCTTGGTATGAGCTCGCGGAGTGTGGCAGCATCGGGTCGTGGCCTTCCACGCGGTGATCATTATTTTTGAGCGCGCCGGGTAGGTGCTCCCCGAGCACCCGGCGCGCTGACCTCTCGCATCTTGCGGGGGGTCTTTTTGTTTTCCACCGAACTCCCTTCGCAAGGAGAAGACCGTGACCAGCCTCCCGCAGTGTCAACTTCCTCTGGGCGATTCGTTCCACGTCTACGACACGACCCTGCGGGACGGTGCACAGCGCGAGGGCATCTCCTACTCGGTGACCGACAAGCTCGCCGTGGCACGGCTGCTCGACTCGTTCGGCGTGGGCTTCATCGAGGGCGGCTGGCCAGGTGCTCTGCCCAAGGACACCGAGTTCTTCGCCAAGGCCGCCGCCGGCGATCTCGACCTGAGGTACGCCCAACTGGTCGCGTTCGGTTCCACCCGTCGCGCCGGCCTGAAGGCGCACGAGGACCCGCAGGTGCGAGCGTTGCTCGACTCGCAGGCCCCGGTCGTGACCCTCGTCGCCAAGTCCGACCGACGGCACGTCGAACGCGCGTTGCGCACTGACGTGGCGGAGAACTGCGCGATGGTGCGCGACACCGTCGCGTTCCTCACCGGCGAGGGCCGCCGGGTGTTCGTGGACGCCGAGCACTTCTTCGACGGCTACGCCTTCGACCCGGACTGCGCGCTGCGCGTGCTGGAGTCCGCGGTGGACGGCGGTGCGGACGTCGTCGTGCTGTGCGACACGAACGGCGGTCAGCTCCCGCTGGGGCTCGCCGAGACCGTGTCCGAGGTGGTGACCCGCACCGGGTTCCGCGTCGGCATCCACTGTCAGGACGACACGTCGTGCGCGGTGGCGAACAGCATCGCCGCGGTGCAGGCGGGCGCGACGCACGTCCAGTGCACCGCCAACGGATACGGCGAACGGGCGGGCAACGCCGACCTGTTCGCCGTCGCCGGGAACCTCGTGACCAAGCTCGGCATGCCGGTTCTGCCGGAACAGTCGCTCGCCGAGCTCACCCGCGTCTCCCATGCCCTTGCCGAGATCGCGAACATCGCTCCCGACACCCACCAGGCCTACGTCGGGACGTCGGCCTTCGCCCACAAGGCGGGACTGCACGCGAGCGCGATCAAGGTGGATCCGGAGCTGTACAACCACATCGATCCGGACATCGTCGGCAACGACATGCGGGTGCTGGTCACCGAGATGGCCGGCCGGGCCAGCCTCGAGCTCAAGGGACGCGAGCTCGGCATCGACCTGGCCGGCAGGCCCGACGCGCTGGGCAACGCGGTGCGCCGCGTGAAGGAACTGGAGGCGAAGGGCTGGTCCTTCGAGGCCGCTGACGCCTCACTCGAGCTGTTGCTGCGCAACGAACTGTCCGAAGTGGGTGCGCAGGAAGCGGTGACGGCACCGTTCGTGCTCGAGTCCTACCGCGTCGTGCTCGATCATCGACTGGGTGACGAGCTCGTCTCCGAGGCCACGGTGAAGGTGCACGTCGCGGGCGAGCGGGTCATCGCGACCGCGGAGGGCAACGGCCCGGTGCACGCGCTGGACGCGGCGCTGCGCAAGGCGTTGCTGCCGCACCTGTCCTGGCTGGACGCGGTGGAGTTGGCCGACTACAAGGTGCGCATCCTCACGGAACAACCCGGAACCGATGCGGTGACGCGGGTTCTGGTCGAGTCCACCGACGGCGAGCGCGAGTGGACCACGGTCGGTGTGCACGAGAACATCGTCGAGGCGAGCTGGCTCGCTTTGTGCGACGCACTGGTGCACAAGGCGATGCGCGTGCGCAACTCCCTCGCCGCCCGCTGACCTCTGGCGACCGCCCCCCTGCGACTCGCACGCACGACGTCCGGCCCGAACGGGCGTTGTACGTGCGAGACGAGGGAGTGGCTTAGGGTGAGGTACGTGCGCATCGCTCGTATTGCTCAGCCCGACGGCCTCGCGTTCGCCTCGATCGAGGGTGAGGGAGACGACCTCACCGCTGTCGAGATCGCTGACGAACCCTTCGGCAAGCCGACCTTCACCGGCCGCCGCTGGCCCCTCGCCGACGTCCGGCTGCTCGCCCCGTTCCTGCCGCCGAAGATCGTCGCAGTGGGCCGCAACTACGCGGAGCACGCTGCGGAACTCGGCAACGAGGTTCCCGAGAACCCGTTGATCTTCCTCAAGCCCAACACCGCGGTGATCGGTCCGAACGCGGAGATCAGGCTCCCGGCCGTGTCGTCCCGCGTGGACTACGAGGGCGAGCTGGCCGTGGTGATCGGTGTCGGCGGCCGCGACATCCCCGCGTCCCGTGCCGGGCAGTCGATCATCGGCTACACGGTCGCGAACGACGTCACGGCCCGCGATCTGCAGAAGACGGACGGTCAGTGGACCAGGGCGAAGGGGTTCGACACGTTCCTCCCCCTCGGCCCGTGGGTGGAGACCGAGTTCGATCCGGCGGACGTGGCGATCCGCACGGAGCTCGACGGCGAGGTGAAGCAGGACTCCAGGACCTCGTTGCTGGTGCACGGCATTCCCGAGCTCATCGAGTACATCTCCTCGGTCATGACCCTGCGTCCGCTCGACGTGATCCTCACGGGGACACCCGCCGGCGTCGGTCCGATGAAGGCGGGGCAGAGCGTGTCGGTCACCGTCGAGGGCCTCGGCACGCTGACCAATCCGGTCGCCGACCGGTAGGCAGTTCGCCAGTCCTCGACTGGGCTGGACGGGCCAACCTCCGGGTCGCAGGTTCCTCGATCCCGTACTCGCGGGTAGCTTCTCCGTTCCACCGGGCCTGAGCGGCCTGTGGAGGTGACAGGTGCCGGAGATCGAGAGCCCGCGCGTGCTGCTCGTCGACGGTTCGCAACTGATCACGGAGGGGCTGCGGATCTCGCTGCACCGCACGCAGGCGTTCAGGGTGGTCGGGGTCGCCCACACCGTGGCCGACGCGCTCCGCTGCCTGCGCGGCGTGCTGATCGACCTCGTGGTCACCGACTTCGACGTGCCGGGGGCCGGCCCGCTGCGCACGGTGCGGGACGCCGTGCAGCACCGGCCCGCCGCACACGTCGTGGTGCTGTCCAATGCGGACAGTCCGCACTGGGCGCGTGCCGCGCTGGACGCCGGAGCCTCCGCCTACCTGCTGAAGACCTCGCCGCTCGCGGAGCTCCTGCCGATGATGGCGGGTGCGGCACGCGGCGCGCCCGCGGTCATCGACTCCAGGGTGGGGGAGTCGGGTCGCCTGCCCGCCCGGCTCCCACCACCTGCCGCGCTCGGCAAGCTGAGCGCCCGCGAGTT
>DASYMV010000276.1:0-9153 GCA_036008865.1 Pseudonocardiaceae bacterium
GTACTCACGCCCCGGCGGGCGCGCAAGCGTGCACAAGCCTCAGCCGGGCATGGCAACCCAGACAGGGTAGCCGGTCGGTGGCGAGGCCTCCAAACCGGTCTCGATACCCTCGCCGCACCACGACCACAGGAGGACGGCGGGTGCAGGCTCTGGATGCCGCGGTGGTGCGCCAGTGGGCTGACGCCTGCGTGCGTTCGCTGGACGCCAACCGCGAGGCCATCGACCGGATCAACGTCTTCCCGGTTCCCGACGGCGATACCGGCACCAACCTGTTGCACACGATGCGGTCCGCGCTCGACGCGCTGCTGCGCGCGCCTGAGCAGGCGCGCGACGCGGTCGGTTCGGCACTGGCGGAGCTCGCCAGAGGCGCGCTGGCCGGTGCTCGTGGCAACTCCGGCGTCATCCTCTCGCAGGTCCTGAGGGGCCTTGCGGAGGCGGTCCAGGGTGCGTCCACCGCGACCGGCGCCGCGCTGCGCCGAGCGCTGCACCGGGCTGACGAGCTGGCCACCGCCGCGGTGTCGGAGCCGATGGCGGGCACGGTGCTCTCCGTGCTGCACGCGGCGGCGGAGGCCGCGGGCGACTGCGGGTCCGACGAGCTCGACGTCGTCATCACTTCCGCGGCACGGGCCGCGGCGGAGGCGCTGGCGGACACGCCGCGTCAGCTGGCGGTGCTCGCGAAGGCCGGTGTGGTGGACGCGGGCGGCCGCGGTCTGGTTGTGCTGTTGGACACACTCGCGGCGATCGTCACCGGGCGCGAGGAGGAGATCGCCCTCGTCCCGGTCGTGCCCAGGACGCCGGAGTCGTTGACCACCGGCCGCGAGGGCGGGTCGACCGAGTTCGACTACGAGGTCATGTACCTGCTGGACGGGGTCTCCGAGGCCGCCGCCGACGGGTTGCGCTCCGTGCTCGGCCGTCTCGGGGACTGCGTGTCCGTGGTGGGCGACGGGGCCGGGCTGTGGACCGTGCACGTGCATTGCAACGACATCGGCGCGGCCGTCGAAGCGGGCATCGGAGCCGGCCGTCCGCACCGCATCACAGTCGCGCGCTTCGCCGACCAGATAGCCGCGCAGGCGCCGAGGTTCGTGCGCGACCGCGCGACGGTGGTCGTGGTGAGCGGACAGGGTGCGGTGGAACTCTTCCGCGCCGAGGGCGCCACGGTGTTCGACCTCTCGACCGTGGACGTGGTCACCTGCGCGGACCTGCTGGCGGTGATCGCGGGCACGCGGGCCCGTCAGGTCACCGTGCTGCCCGGTGACCCCGATGTGCGCGAGGTGCTTCACGAGGCCGCCACCGAGGCGGTCCAGGCGGGTCAGGACGTCGTGGTGGTGCCGACGTTCTCGCCCGTGCAAGCGCTGGCGGCGCTGGCGGTGCACGACGCCACGCGTCGAGCGGGCGACGACGTCGTGGCGATGGCGGAGGCCGCCGCGGCAACCCGCCGCGGTGAGGTGGCGGTGTCGGACCGCGAGGCGATCACCTGGGTGGGGCGCTGCAACCCCGGCGACCTGCTGGGCATGCTGGACGGCGAGGTGGTGCTCATCGAACCGGGGCCCGCCGAAGCCGACGCGCTCGTCGACCTCGCCTGCCGGCTCGTGGAGCGGATGCTGGGTGGTGGCGGCGAACTCGTCACGGCGCTCCTCGGAGCCGACGCGCCCGACGGTCTCGCCGAGACGCTCGAGGACGACCTGCGCGTCAGCCACCCCGAGGTGGAGCTCACCGTGTACCGCGGCGGGCAGCCCGACACGGTGCTGCTTGTCGGTGTCGAGTAGTTGAATGGGCCTTGATGACGACCTTCGACGACAAGCTGCTGCCCCTGCTCGGCAAGAAGAGCGCCGACGCCCTGGAGAGCGGCCTCGGGCTGACGACCGTCGGCGACCTGCTGCGTCACTACCCGCGGCGCTACGACGAGCGGGGCAAGCTCACCGACATCGCGAGCCTCGAGCTCGGTGAGCACGTCACCGTGCAGGCACGGGTCAAGCGGGCGGCCAAGCGGCAGATGAGGACCCGCCGCGGCTTCATCCTCGAAGCGACGATCACCGACGGCACCAGCGAGCTCGTGCTGGTGTTCTTCAACAATCCGGCGCACCGGGCGGAGAAGGAACTGCTGCCGGGCAGGCAGGCGATGTTCGCGGGCAAGGTCGGCAAGTTCAACGACAAGCTGCAACTCGCCCACCCCGACTACGAGGTGATCAAGGACGAAGCGGCGGAGTCGGCGGCGGATCAGTTCGCGCAGGCCTTCATCCCCGTCTACCCGGCCGCGCAGGGCATCCAGTCGTGGAACGTCGCCAATTGCGTGAAGCAACTGCTCGACATGTGGGACGGTGTCGCCGAGTCCGACGACCCGCTGCCCGCCGAGCTGCGCGAGCGCTACGGGCTGGTGTCGCTGGAGAAGGCGTTGCGCGACATCCACCGCCCCGACGGCTGGCCCGCCATCGCGGTGGCGCAGAAGCGGCTGAAGTGGGACGAGGCGCTGTCGGTGCAGCTCGCCCTCGCCCAGCGCCGCCAGTCCGCGGGAGCCCGCCCGGCTCCCGCCTGCGAGTCCCGGCCCGACGGAATCCTCGCGGCGTTCGACGAGCGGCTGCCGTTCATCCTCACGGAAGGGCAGCGCGAGGTCGGCGAGCAGGTGACGGCGGACCTGTCACGCGTGCACCCCATGAACCGGTTGCTGCAAGGGGAAGTCGGCAGTGGCAAGACGATCGTCGCGCTGCGAGGGATGTTGCAGGTCGTCGACGCCGGTCGGCAGGCAGCCATGCTCGCGCCGACCGAAGTGCTCGCGGCGCAACACGCACGCTCATTGCGGGACATGCTCGGTGATCTCGCGCAGGCGGGAGAGCTCGGAGGAGCCGAGCAGGCGACGAGGGTGACCCTGCTGACCGGCTCCATGAGCGCAGCACAGCGGAAGAAGGCGATGCTGGAGATCGTCTCCGGCGAGGCGGGGATCGTCGTCGGCACGCATGCGCTGATCCAGGACAAGGTGGCCTTCGCCGACCTCGGCCTGGTGGTCGTCGACGAGCAGCACCGCTTCGGCGTGGAGCAGCGCGACGCGTTGCGCGCCCGCGCGGGAGAGACCAACCCGCACGTGCTGGTCATGACGGCCACGCCCATTCCGCGGACCGTGGCGATGACGGTGTACGGAGACCTCGAGGTGTCGGCGCTCCGCGAACTGCCGCGGGGCCGGTCCCCGATCAGCACGTCCGTCGTGCCGGTCGCGGAGAAGCCGGCGTGGCTCGGCCGTGCGTGGCAGCGGATCATCGAGGAGGTCCGGCAGGGACACCAGGCCTACGTGGTCTGCCCTCGCATCGGCGAGGGCCTGCCCGACGACGAGGACGGGGAAGAGCCCCCGTCCGAGGACGGTTCGGAGCGGCGCCCGCCGCTGGCGGTCACCGAGGTGGCCGCGAAGCTCTCCGAGGGCGCGTTGCACGGCCTTCGGCTGAAGGTGCTGCACGGCAAGCTGCCGCCGGAGGAGAAGGACGCGGTGATGCGCGCCTTCGCTGCGGGCGACGTGGACGTCGTCGTGGCCACCACCGTCGTCGAGGTCGGCGTGAACGTGCCGAACGCGACGGTCATGGTGATCCTGGACGCCGACCGGTTCGGCGTGAGCCAGCTGCACCAGCTGCGCGGTCGCGTCGGCCGGGGCAGTGCGCCAGGCCTGTGCCTGCTGGTCACCGAGATGCCCGAAGGCACCTCGACCATGGAACGGCTGCGCGCCGTGGAGTCCACATTGGACGGTTTCGAACTCGCGCAACTCGACCTGGAACTGCGGCGCGAGGGCGACATCCTCGGCGCGGCCCAGTCCGGGCGGCGGTCTGGTCTGAAGATGCTGTCGCTGCTGCGCGACGAGGGCCTGATCGCCGAGGCGCGGATGGAGGCTCAGCAGGTCGTGGACGCCGATCCCGACCTGGTGACGCACCCCGGTCTGGCCGCAATGGTCGCGGACCTGCTGACCGACGAGCGCGCCGAGTACCTGGAGAAGGCGTAGTGACCAGGGACGGTCGTGAGTGATTGCGAGGCCTGTGGCACGCCACAACACTCACGACCTGTCAACTGCGGAAACGCTTCACCGCTCGGGATCACCAGGCTTGGCCGCCTCACCGGCGTCAGCGACAGTTGCCCGAGCGGGTGCGTCGCACATCGGCGCGCGACACCGTGCCGGACTGGTTCCGCCGCTTTCGGACCCCGGGGTGGGACGCCTCGGAGATTCGGATCTACGGCCGCCGCTGGTCTCCGGGACTCGAAGAACTCCGCCGGTCAGTCGCGGTCGGTGCGAGGACGCGGCAGGCGCTTGGTCTTCTCGTCGTCCGGGTTCGCCTTCACGGCAGGCTTGTCGTCCCGCTTCGTCGTGGGCTTGAGGCTGCTGACGGCCTGCACAACGGCCGTCTGGGCGGCGGCGAACTGCTCGGTGAGCGTCTGGTGCAAGGTCTCGAGCTGCTTGGTGCGCTCATCGACCTCGGCGAGCCGTTCGTCCGCGTGCTCGTTGGCCTCACGCACGATCTTCTCGGCCTGCTCGGACGCCTCGGTCGTCGTGTGCTCCGCCTTGGTCAGCGCGTCGGACTCCAGTTCGGCGATGAGCTTCTCGGTGTCCGCCTTCTTGGCGGCCAACGACTCGTCGAGGGCCTTCTCCGAGGCGATGCGCCGTTCCTCGGCCTCCGCGGCGATCCGCTCGGCCTCCGCCTTCGCCTCGGCCAGGAGCTGCTGGTGCTCCTTGGTGAGCGAGGCGCGAAGCTCGTCGTACTCGGAATCCAGATCGTCGTGGTACTTGGAGTACTTCTGCTCGAGCTGCGTGCGGCGCTCTTCGAGCTCTGCCGACTTGGCGTCGAACTCGGCGGTCGCGCGCTCCTTCTCGGCGCGCACCTCGGCGAGCAGCGCCTCGTGCTCCTGGGTGAGTTTCGTGCGCAGCTCCTGGTGCTGGGTCTCCAGCTCCGCGCTGCGCTGCTGGTGCTGAGCTTCGAGGTGCTTGCGGCGCTCCTCGGTTTCCGCGAGCAGGCGCTGTTGGGTCGCCTTCTGCTCCGCGGCGTGCCGCTCCGCCTCGGCCATCGTGGCGTTCGCCTGATCCATGGCGGTCTTGCGGACCTCGGCGATCTCCTCCTCGGCCAGGCTCATCATCACGCGCACACGCTCTGTGACGTTGGAGGCGTTGACCGGGCTGTTGGCGATGTTGGTCAGCTGACTCTTGACCTTGTCGAGCTCCGCACGGGTGTTGTTGAGCAGCTTGGTCAGCTCGTTCACCTGTGCGGTCGCCGCATCGCGCCTTCGGTTCGAGTTCTTGAGGTCGAACTCCAGCCGGGTGACCCGCTCGTTCACCTGGCGTTGGTTGTACCCGCGAAGAACCACGTCGAAATGCGGAGTGCGAGCGGCTGCCTGCCCACTACCTTCAACCCCGGCCATGCGGCCAACCCTACCGAGGTGCCGAGGAGCGCCGTCACTCGATCCGGGGAACACCATCACGTTGGCGGAGTGCAACCGATCACTACGGGGAGTGTCCGAGGTGAACCACCTCACAACGATCGTCGCAGGACCTCGGTGTGCCGAAAAGCCGGAGCGGGTATGTGATTCAGCGCAGACCCGATCGACCGTCCAGAGGCTGCGCGGACGAGCGGCCTGCGGGACACTCAGCCCGCATGAGGCCAGGTCGCGCCGCACGCACTGATCACTTGAACGGACAAGGGACCGATCGAGATGATGTCCGTCACGTGAGATCAAACTCCCGAGGAGCGGGAAGTGCACGGTAACGTGCCCAAGCTGACCGCCGAGATACCGGGAGGGAACGGATGTTCCGCAAGGTTCTTGTCGCCAACCGCGGCGAGATCGCGATCCGGGCGTTCCGCGCCGCTTACGAGCTGGGCTCCGGAACCATCGCCGTCTTTCCCCACGAGGACCGCAACTCGTTGCACCGGTTGAAGGCCGACGAGTCCTACGAGATCGGCGAGCCGGGCCATCCGGTGCGCGCCTACCTCTCTGTCGAGGAGATCGTCAAGGCCGCGAAGAAGGCCGGCGCGGACGCCATCTACCCCGGCTACGGCTTCCTCTCCGAGAACCCCGAGCTCGCGCAGGCGTGCGAGGACGCCGGGATCACCTTCATCGGCCCGAACACCGAGGTCCTGGAGCTGACCGGCAACAAGGCGCGGGCGATCACCGCCGCGCGCGAGGCCGGACTGCCCGTGCTGAAGTCGTCGGCTCCCTCGGAGAACGTCGACGAACTGCTCGCCGCTGCCGAGGACATCGACTTCCCGATCTTCGTGAAGGCCGTCGCCGGAGGTGGCGGTCGCGGCATGCGCCGGGTCGAGGACCCGGCCGCGCTTCGCGAGGCGCTCGAGGCTGCGATGCGCGAGGCGGAGTCCGCCTTCGGCGATTCCACGGTGTTCCTCGAGCAGGCCGTGGTCGAACCGCGCCACATCGAGGTGCAGATCCTCGCCGACGGCGAGGGCAACGTGATGCACCTGTTCGAGCGCGACTGCTCCGTGCAGCGGCGCCACCAGAAGGTCATCGAGATCGCGCCCGCCCCGAACCTGGATCCGGCACTGCGCGAGCGGATCTGCGGTGACGCGGTGCGCTTCGCCCGGCACATCGGCTACCGCAACGCGGGCACCGTCGAGTTCCTGCTGGACCGGGCAGGCAACTACGTCTTCATCGAGATGAACCCGCGCATCCAGGTCGAGCACACGGTCACCGAAGAAGTCACCGACGTCGACCTGGTGCAGTCCCAGATGCGCATCGCGAGCGGTGAGACGCTGGACGACCTCGGGCTCAGCCAGGACACCGTGGCGTTGCGGGGCGCTGCCCTGCAGTGCCGAATCACCACCGAGGACCCCGCCAACGGCTTCCGCCCGGACACCGGCATGATCAGCGCCTACCGCTCGCCCGGTGGCTCGGGCATCCGGCTCGACGGCGGCACCACCGGCTCCGGTACGGCGATCGGTGCGCACTTCGACTCGATGCTCGTGAAGCTCACGTGCCGCGGGCGCACCTTCGGCGCAGCCGTGGCACGGGCCCGTCGAGCGGTCGCGGAGTTCCGCATCCGCGGTGTCTCCACCAACATCCCGTTCCTGCAGGCCGTGCTCGACGACCCTGACTTCTGCTCCGGCCGGGTCACGACGTCGTTCATCGAACAGCGGCCGCATCTTCTGACCGCGCGCCACTCCGCCGACCGCGGCACCAGGCTGCTGACCTATCTCGCCGACGTGACGGTCAACAAGCCCCACGGCGAGCGTCCGTCCATCGTGGACCCCAGGGAGAAGCTGCCGCAGGTCGACCTGAGCGTCGAGCCGCCCGCCGGTTCGAAGCAGAAGCTCGACGAACTCGGCCCGGAGGGCTTCTCGCGCTGGTTGCGCGAGAACAAGGCGGTCGGCATCACCGACACCACGTTCCGCGACGCCCACCAGTCGCTGCTGGCGACCAGGGTGCGCACGAAGGACCTGCTCGCCGTCGCGCCGCACGTGGCGCGCATGACGCCCCAGCTGCTGTCGCTCGAGGCGTGGGGCGGTGCCACCTACGACGTCGCCCTCCGATTCCTCGCCGAGGACCCGTGGGAGCGCCTCGCGGCGCTGCGCGAGGCGGTGCCGAACATCAACCTGCAGATGCTGCTGCGCGGCCGGAACACGGTGGGCTACACGCCGTACCCGGAGGCCGTGACGAAGGCGTTCGTGCGGGAGGCCACGAAGACCGGCATCGACATCTTCCGCATCTTCGACGCCCTCAACGACATCGAGCAGATGCGCGCTGCCATCGAAGCCGTCCGGGAGACCGGCAGCGCGGTCGCCGAGGTCGCGCTCTGCTACACCTCCGACCTGTCCAACCCGGACGAGCGGCTCTACACGCTCGACTACTACTTGAAGCTCGCCGAACAGATCGTCGGTGCGGGCGCCCACGTGCTGGCCATCAAGGACATGGCCGGACTGCTCCGCCCACCGGCCGCCGCACGGCTCGTCACCGCGCTGCGCAAGGAGTTCGACCTGCCCGTCCACCTCCACACCCACGACACCGCGGGCGGCCAGCTGGCGACCTACCTCGCGGCCATCCAGTCCGGGGTGGACGCGCTGGACGGCGCGACCGCCTCGATGGCGGGCACGACGTCGCAGCCGTCGCTGTCGGCGATCGTCGCGGCGACCGACTACACCGACCACGCGACCGGCCTGGACCTGCAGGCCGTGACGGACCTGGAGCCGTACTGGGAGGCCGCCCGCAAGGTCTACGCACCGTTCGAGTCGGGCGTGCCTGCGCCGACCGGCCGCGTGTACCACCACGAGATTCCGGGTGGACAGCTCTCCAACCTGCGCACGCAGGCGATCGCGCTCGGCCTCGGCCAGAAGTTCGAGGCCATCGAGGCGATGTACGCGGCGGCCGACCGCATGCTCGGCCGGCTGGTGAAGGTGACCCCGTCGTCCAAGGTGGTCGGTGATCTCGCGCTGCACCTCGTCGGCGCCGGTGTGTCGCCGGAGGAGTTCGAGGCCGATCCCGGCAAGTTCGACATCCCGGCCTCGGTGATCGGCTTCCTCCACGGCGAGCTGGGCGACCCGCCCGGTGGCTGGCCGGAACCGTTCCGCAGCAAGGCCCTGAAGGGCCGCGCCGCGCCCAAGGCAACCGTCGAGGACCTGAGCGAGGAGGACGAGGCGGGGCTCGACAGCGATCGCCGGGCGACGCTCAACCGCCTGCTGTTCCCCAGCCCGACCAAGGAGTTCCTCGCGCACCGCGACGCGTACGGCGACACGAGCGTCCTGCGCAGCAAGGACTTCTTCTACGGGCTGCGTGCCGGTGAGGAGTACGAGGTCGACCTCGAGCCGGGCGTGCGGTTGCTGATCCAGCTCGAAGCGATCGGTGAGGCCGACGAGCGCGGCATGCGCACGGTCATGGCGACCCTGAACGGCCAGTTGCGCCCCATTCAGGTGCGGGACCGCTCGATCGCGGTGGACCTGCCCGTCGCCGAGAAGGCCGACCGGAACAACTCCAACCACGTGGCAGCGCCGTTCGCCGGTGTGGTCACGCCTTCGGTGGCCGAGGGCGACAGCGTGGAGGTCGGTCAGACGGTCGCCACGATCGAGGCCATGAAGATGGAGGCCGCGATCACCGCGCCGAAGGCGGGCACCGTCGCGCGCCTCGCCGTCGGCGGTGTGCAGCAGGTGGAAGGCGGCGACCTGCTGATCGTCCTGCAGTGAGCCGGCG
>DASYMV010000277.1:0-1614 GCA_036008865.1 Pseudonocardiaceae bacterium
CCCCCCACCACTCACGATCAGGTCAGACGGGGAGGACGGTCGGGATGATCATCGGGCGGCGGCGATAGGTCTCCGCCACCCATCGGCCGACCACGCGGCGCACGGCCTGGGCGATGCGGTGCGGATCGGTGATGCCCTCGATCTCGGTGCGCGACAGCTCCATCTCCACGAGGGACACGACTCCGTCGAGCGCCTTGGGGTCATCGGAGAAACCACGACCGGACACGGTCGGCGGCGCGACCGCGCGACCGGTGTTGGAGTCGATCGCGACCGTGATCGCGATGAACCCGCCCTCGCCGAGCACCAACCGGTCGGACAGCGTCGACTCACCGACGTCACCGACGGACAGGCCGTCCACGTAGACGTGACCGACCTCGACCCGGCCGCTGATCGCGGCCTTGCCGTCGACCAGGTCGACCACCACGCCGTCTTCGGCGATCACCACGCGGTCGGAGGCCACACCGGTCTTCGTCGCCAGCTCGGCGTTCGCCCGCAGGTGCCGCCACTCGCCGTGCACCGGCATGACGTTGCTCGGCCGGACCGCGTTGAAGAGGAACAGCAGCTCACCGGCCGACGCGTGGCCGGACACGTGCACCTTGGCGTTGCCCTGGTGCACGACCTTCGCGCCGAGCCGGACGAGGCCGTTGACCACGCTGAACACCGCGGTCTCGTTGCCGGGGATCATGGAGCTGGCCAGGACGACCGTGTCACCGGGCTTGATGGAGATCTGCCGGTGCTCGCCGCGAGCCATGCGCGAGAGCGCGGACAGCGGTTCACCCTGGGAGCCGGTCGAGACGAACACGACCTGGTTCTCGGGCAGCTGCATCGCCTTGTCGACGTCGACGACCAGCCCGTCGGGGACGCGAAGCAGGCCGAGTTCGGAGGCGATGCCCATGTTGCGCACCATCGACCTGCCGACGAACGCGACCTTGCGGCCGTGCTTCACCGCGACGTCGAGCACCTGCTGCACGCGGTGCACGTGGCTGGCGAAGCACGCGACGATGACCCGCTGCGTCGCCTTGTCGATGACGTTGTCGAGCACCGGTCCGATCTCGCGCTCGGACATCACGAAGCCCGGCACCTCGGCGTTGGTGGAGTCCACCAGGAACAGGTCGACACCCTCGTCACCGAGCCGGGAGAACCCGGCCAGGTCCGTCAGCCTGCCGTCGAGCGGCAACTGGTCGAGCTTGATGTCGCCGGTGTGCAGAACCACGCCGGCCGGCGTGCGGATGGCGACCGCGAGCGCGTCCGGAATGGAGTGGTTGACCGCGAAGAACTCCAGCTCGAACGGTCCGTGCTTGCCGTGCTGTCCTTCGGCGACCTCGACCAGCGTGGGCGACTGCCTGTGCTCGCGGCACTTGGCGGCCAGCAGCGCGAGGGTGAACCTCGACCCCACCACGGGCACGTCCGGACGTAGCTTGAGCAAGAAGGGCACGGCGCCGATGTGGTCCTCGTGTCCGTGCGTGAGGACGACGGCCTCGATGTCCTCCAGACGATCCTCGATGGCACGGAAGTCCGGCAGGATCAGGTCCACGCCGGGCTGGTGCGCCTCGGGAAACAGGATCCCGCAGTCGACGATCAGCAGGCGGCCGCCGTACTCGAAGACGGTCATGT
>DASYMV010000278.1:0-3356 GCA_036008865.1 Pseudonocardiaceae bacterium
CTGCTGTTGGAGGTTCTCCGCGCGGCGACCGCCAGGGCTTCCGGCACCTTCGTCCTCGACGTGCGGGGGGTGAGCTTCTTCGGCGTCGCGGCCGCGCGAGGACTCGTGGAGGGCACGTGGGAGTTCCGCTGGAAGCGCGGCACCGTGCTGGTCACGGGTGTCGCGCCGCACGTTCGCAGGGCCTTGGAGTTGCTCGAGGCCTTGCAGTTGCAGGGCCTGCGGGTCCTCAGGGGATGAGGCGTGAGCACGTGCCGCGCGGTGTCGTTGATGTCACAAGCCCTGCTCGCGGGTTTCGCGAGCAGGGCTTGTCGATTCCTGTCCGCCGTTGTCAACGGTCGACGACCCGCGATGACGCGGACGTTCTCGTGGAACATCCGGTTGACGTGGCCGAGAGAGGGTTCACCCGATCGGCGTGGGATTTCTCCCGATCGCGCCGGCTGCCGGTGGCCTGTCCAGCACGGCTTCACCTGCCTTTGACATCGTTGACATCAAACCCTTCCACGGTGGTTGAGGGCTTACCGCGGTGAAGCCCAAGCTAGCGATGTCCGAGCGATCCCACAAGATCGTGCGGATCACCTTGATCAAGGCTTGAGGAAAGCCGCGACATCACCGTTCTACAGATGCAATTGCTTCAGTGTTGACCGAAATCATCTGTCGCCCGTTGTCGAGGCCGTCGAGATCTGCGGATCGGGAGACGTGCTCGCGGTCTGCCCGAGCATCCCGGTGAACGCTCGCTTCCTGATCACCCGCGCGCGAGTTCGGCGGCCTGTGCCCGGCTCTGCAGCCCGAGTTTGGTCAGCATGCGGGCGAGGTAGTTCGTGACGGTCTTGTCCGCGACGTACATCCGCTTCGCGATCTGCCGGTTGGTCAGTCCTGCTCCGAGCAGGCCGAACACCTCGCGTTCCCGGTGGGTCAGCGCACTGGTGAGGTCACGCCGCTCCCGTTCGCCGCGAATGCGTTCCAGCACGGCGCTGGTGCTGTCCTCGTCCATCACGTGCAAGCCCGCGGCCACCGTGCGGACGGCGCCGGCCAGGTACTCGCCGGGCGCTTCCTTGCGCACGAAGCCGGACGCTCCCGACGTGAACGCGTCCAGGAGACCCGCGCCGTCGGCCGTGGAGCCCAGCAGCAGCCCGCGCAGGGTCGGCAGATCGGCCTTCAGCTGTCGCCACAGCTCCACCCCGCTGTCGTCGCCCAACCGCAGATCGAGCACCGCCACGTCCGGTGCCGCTCTGGGGATCCCGAGAAGGGCCTCAACGGAGGTCGAAGCCACACCGACGACCTCGAGATCTGCGTGCTGCTCCAGCGCCGCACGGATGGCGCGGCGGGAGACGTCGTAGCTGTCGACGAGGAAAACCCTTGTTGACACCCGGCTCATCCCTCCCCGGTGATCCCGGTCCGCGCATCGAGCGGGAAGTTCAGCCGCACCGAAGTCACCCCCGCGCTCGTTCGCGTCGTGGCGTCCGCGAGTCGCCTCGCCGTGTGGAGACCGTGGCCCCGTGGGGACAGGTCGTGTGGTGCCTCGTAGCCCGCCAGCGCGGGTATCGGGACGGCGCAGATGTCGCCGACCTGCGCGCAGAGACCACCGCCGACGCACCAGCCGTGGATCCGCAGGTCCACCGCGAGCACCACGGCGTGACCGCGGGGCAGCGCCTCGTCCAGGTGTGCGGACGGGCAACAGCGCAGGACCTTCGACGAGTCGTGCACCAGTGCCTGGTGGGCGTACTCGCGCTGTGTCGGGACACAGACGGTCTGACCCATCGCGTGGACTCACCTCCGGCGAGTTCGGGGGTCGCCTCAGCAAGGACCTCTTACTGTTACGTTCGCGACTCGGCGACGGATGGGTCCAATGGGCTTCCCCTCATCCCGCGAGGTCCCGCAGCACGTGCTGCGCCGGGAGCAACATGCCGCTCACGCCGTGCACCACTCCAGGTGACCCGGCCGGAGTGGTGCTGAGCCGTTCCTCGAGTTCGACGATGCGCCTGCGGCAGTCGGCCACGGCCTGGCCGAAGGCGTCGCGCTCGACCTGCCCGGCAACGGAGAGCCGGACGACCTCCGCGAGCTCGTCGAACAACGCGGCGAGCGCCGCGCGCACCTCACGCTCCGGATAGCGGAACAACTCGTGCGGATCCACGCTCGACCGCAGCGCCTCGGCGATCTGTCGTACGTGGGGCGAGGCGTCACGCAGGTTGCGCACGCCGCGTGTCTCCGCCCGGCGACCGCGTCGGCGACGCAGGTTCATGCGATCCGCCTCCCTGCTCCACCGGACGGCGTCCTCCGCGTCGATGACGATCCGCTCGGCGTGCTCACAGCGGCGGACCCAGTGGTGCGGGTCGCCGGGCGCGTCCTCCTTGCGCAGTGCGGAGGCGAGTCCGGCGAGGACGTCGCGCAACTCGTCGGCCAGCTCGGCCGTCGCGGTCCGTGCCCAGATGGCGTAGGTCGGCGGCAGGATCAGCGCGTTGACCACGATGCCGACCACCGCGCCGAGCGCCGTCTCGACGAGCCGGTCGACGAGAAGCACGTCCTGAGTGGCGACGTTCATGGTCAACAGCAGCACCGCCGTGACGCCCACCCACCGGCCGCTGTCGCCGAACACGCTCAGCCGTCCGACCAGCAGGCCCACGGCGGTCACGACGCCCAGCGCGACGATCCGGTCCGGCACGATCTGCACCACCACGAACGAGATCAGCACCGCCGCGCTCACCGCAGCCAGCTGCTGCACCGAGACGCGGATCGACCGGTACACCGTGGACTGGATCATGAAAACCGCCGCGTACGGGGCGAGGAACGGCTGCGGCAGGGAGAAGACGTGCGTGGCCGCGAACCACGCGAGCACGCACGCCAGGGCCGCCTTCAGCGCCTGGATCACCGCCCGACGAATTCCGATGCTCAACTTCGGCAAACCTCGATCACCACTCCTCTGGAAGGTCGACGACGGGCGGCTGCTCGCGCACCTCGTGCAGGTAGCCGCTCGCAGTTCTGGCACTTGGGTGCTGGGACGTGAGTGCTGGAACCGGACCGCCGACCGCGCCGTCAGCGGTTGAGTCCGAACCGGTCGGGTACCCCTGCTGGCATGGGAGGCAATGGAAATGTGATGAACACCCCCCGATCGCAGAGGAAAACCTCGGTGGTGGTCCGCCCCGGCGGGCGCGGGCTCTGGGCGCCGGACATCCCCGCCTCGCGCGACCCGGTCGAGCAGTGGGTGTGCCAGATCGGCGACGGCGACGAGGGCTTGGAGCCCGTGATCGTCCGCAGTGTCGACTGATCCGATGCGGGGCCCGTCATGAAGATCGTGGTCACCGGGGCGAGCGGGAACGTCGGCACCGCTCTGTTGCGCAGACTCGCCGCGGACCCCGTTC
>DASYMV010000279.1:0-3831 GCA_036008865.1 Pseudonocardiaceae bacterium
GCAGGGCGACCGCTACGAGATCGCGTTGATCGGTGACATGCCCTACGGCGACACCGGGCGTGAGCAGTTCCCGCGCGTCATCGACGAGATCAACAAGGACCCGCACATCTCCTTCACCGTCTTCGACGGCGACCTGAAGAACGGCAAGGAGCGCTGCGACCAGCCGGCGTACGACCTGGCCGCGAAGAACTTCGGCTCCTTCCGCAACCCGCTCGTGTACGTGCCGGGTGACAACGAGTGGACCGACTGCGACCGTGCGAGCAACGGCTCGTACGATCCGAACGAGCGGCTGGCACTGGTGCGGAAGATGTTCGCCTCGACGCCGGACTCCTCAGGCCAGCACAAGCTCGAGCTCGACCGGCAGTCGGCCCAGTACCCGGAGAACGTCCGCTGGGAGCGCAGCGGCGTCACCTACGTCGGGCTGAACGTCACCGGCAGCGACAACAACGCCCCGCAGGTCGACGCGAGCGGCAAGCAGGTGGACGGTGACCTGGCCGAGTACACCGCGCGCAACACCGCCAACCTGGACTGGCTGGACTCCAGCTTCGCCGCCGCTCGCGCGGCGCACTCCAAGGCGGTCCTGATCGACATCCAGGCGGACATGTGGGGGACCTCGGACCCGACCACGCACTTCGCCGACACCAAGCGCAAGCTCGCCCAGCTCGCCATCGACTTCCCCGGTCAGGTGCTGCTGGTCAACGGCGACAGCCACTTCCTGCAGGTCGACAAGCCGCTGGCCGACGCCGGGGGCCAGACCATCGAGAACTTCACCAGGGTGCAGACCTTCGGCAGCGACCAGAACCACTGGGTGAGCGCGGAGGTCGACCCGAGCAGCCCCGAGGTCTTCACCTTCCACCAGCACATCGTCGCCGGAAACGTGCCCACCTACGTCAAGCCGTGAGCACCGCGGCGGCGAGCACCACACCCCAGGCGCCGGCGGCGAAGCCCGCGAAGATGGTCAGGACCGCCTGGCCGAATCCGCGGACGCCCCTCTCGAACAGACCCGTGGTCTGCGTGCTGAAGACGCTGTAGCCGATCAACATCCCGGACAGGGCGGTACCCACCAGGACCCACTTGGTCCCGATGAGCACCGCCCCGGTCAGGAACCCGAGGACGAACGAGCCGACGACGTTGGTCGCGATCGCGGACCGCAGGGAGGGTGGGAACTGCCGCTCCGCGAGCAGACGTCCCGCCGCTCCGAGCATGCCGCCGAGGACCATCACCAGGGTGCTCAAGTGCCGCCTCTGGCGTCTCCCTCCGGGCTGCGGGGTCGTGTTTCGGCGTCCGGCTCTTCGGCACCCGTGGTGTCGACGACCGTGCGCCCCATCCCGTGCAGCATCTCGACCTGTTCGGGCGTGCGACGCGCCATCAGGACGTCGTGGATGACGAGGTCGTAGATGAAGATCCCGATGAGGCCGCCGATGATCGGTCCGATGATCGGCACCCAGAAGTAACCGTTCACGCCGGGAAACGCCACCTTGCCCCAACCGGCGATCAGGGCGAGCATGCGCGGTCCGAAGTCGCGGGCCGGGTTGATCGCGTATCCCGCGTTGGCACCGTAGGACATGCCGATCGCGCCCACGGCCAGACCGATGATCCACGGCGCCAGGTTCGCACGCACCGGCTGGTTGCGGGTGTCGGTCACCGCGCGCACGAACATCAGCAGGAACGCGGTGCCGACGATCTGGTCGATCAACGGCCAGACCAGGTTGCCGTGGAAGTACCCGGCGGGGAACGTCGCGAAGATGCTGAACGTGGCGGTGGAGTCGTGATCACCACCCAGCGCTCCCCGCACGACCCCGTTCGCGGCCTCGAAGCTGCTGATCGCGTTGTGGTACACGAGGTACACCAGTGCCGCACCGACGAATGCGCCCAGCACCTGGGCGACGATGTAGCCGGGTACCTTGCGCCACGGGAAGTCCTTTCGCGATGCCAGTGCGATCGTCACCGCCGGGTTGATGTGCGCCCCGGTGACACCGCCCGCGACGTAGACGCCGAACGTGACGGCCAAGGCCCATCCCCAAGCGATGAGCAGCCAGTCGCCGCTCGCGGCGAAGATCAATTGCCCGCGTCCGGACTGGTTCAGTGCGGCGACCGCCATCGCCACGACCCCGTCTCCGAACGCGATGAGGACCAGCGTCCCCAGGAACTCCGCTGCCCATTCGCCGGCTTGCGTGGTCCGCCATCCCGTCCGCGGTCGCTCTGCGGTGTCTTCGGCAGCCATTGGTCACCCCCCTGGTCAGGAGTGCAAACGTGTTGGTGTGAGAGTCGGCCACACCTCGTGGTCACTCAGCGCCGTCCGCCGGCCCGCGGGCCGCTCTCATCGCTCCTGCGGCTCGCGGGAAACGGCGAAAAGCCTTTCAGGAGTACGTGAATCGATACTCTCACCGCCGCAGTTGGGTGTCCACGACCTGAGCTCTCACACGAGCTTCACGACGCCAAGTGGGGCCAGAAGGCCCAGATCGTCCGAAACCACCCAAACCCCGGTGATCAGGTCACCCTTCATTCCGGAGCTGACGATCGAGTACGGGCGTCGTGCCGTCGGTCATCAGGCGAGAAGCCGTACCAGAACACCCGTGCGCACCACGATCACCACTCCGATCACCACGAGCACCGCCGGCACGAGCCACCTGCTGACCCGCAACAGCGCCGGAACCACGTGCTTGCGCGTGGCCAGAAGCAGAGCCACACCGCACCACACGCCCAGCATCACCAGGAAGACGGCGATCGTCACCAGATCGTCCGCTGTCGGTTGCTGCCGGAACAGCACGACGTAGACCGAGAGGTTGTCGCCGCAGGCCGACGCGCCGAGGCCGAGCACCGCCACGAGGTTGTCGGCGACCGCGGATCTTTCGCTCTCGCCGCTCCGTGCGGCGATCACCAGCCCGTGAATCCCGATGGCCAGCGGAATGAGACCCAGCAGGCCCACCCACTCGGTCGGCACCCGTGCGAGTCCCGCGCCGACGAGCGCGCTCACGGTCACCAGAGTGACGAACACCAGGTACTGGCCCACGACGATCTGCCACGCGCGCGGCCCGCCGTTGCGCGAACTGAGGAACAGGACGACCAGCAGGACGAACAGATCGACGTTGGTGATGACGAAGGCACCAATCGCGGTCATCACCGCGCTGGTGAGGTGGTACATCCGTTGATGCTTCCACGCTGGCAGCAGCGGCGCCTCTGAGCTTGACTGGTCGGGCAGGACGCCGAAGTCTGCTGTGCACCACTGTTGTGAGGAGTTCGTCGTGGCCATCCACCCCAGGGCCGGTCAACCGGCCACGCAAGACGATCTGGTCGACGTGGCCCACCTGGTCACCGCCTACTACGCAGAGCATCCGAATCCGGCGGTGGTCGAGCAGCGGGTCTCGTTCGGCACGTCCGGTCACCGCGGTTCCGCGTTGCGGCTGGGCTTCAACGACGATCACATCGCCGCCATCGCGCAGGCCGTGTGCGAGCACCGCGCCTCGGCCGGTGTCACCGGTCCGCTCTACATGGGACGCGACACCCACGCCTTGTCCGAGCCCGCGTTCGTGACGGCGCTGGAGGTGTTCGCCGCCAACGGCGTCCACGTGCTGATCGACAGCCGGGGTGGATACACGCCGACGCCCGCCTTGTCCCTCGCGATCTTGACGCACAACGCCGGCAGGACCACCGACCTCGCGGACGGCGTGGTCGTGACGCCGTCGCACAACCCGCCGGAGGACGGCGGCTTCAAGTACAACCCGCCGGACGGCGGCCCGGCGGACTCGTCGATCACCAAGGGCATCCAGGACCGGGCCAACGAGTTGCTCGAAGGCGGCCTGAAGGACGTCGAGCGCATCCCGTTCCCAC
>DASYMV010000280.1:0-4556 GCA_036008865.1 Pseudonocardiaceae bacterium
CGTGCATCGGAGACGACCACTCGATGAGGTCCACGTGGCTGGGGCGCTGCTCGACGGACCAACAATCAGGCTTGACTGTTTGTTAGTGACCTAGAACACTCCGCGGGCATGACGGTGGGGACCAGGCAGCGTCAGGTCGACCGCAGCCGGGAGACTCGGCGCAAGTTGATGGAGGCGACCGTCGAGTGCCTGGTGGAACGCGGGTGGTCCGGCACGACGACGACGCTGGTGGCCGAACAGGCCGGCGTTTCACGCGGCGCGCAACTGCACCACTTCCGCACGAGGGGTGAACTGGTCGCGGCCGCGGTCGAGCATCTCGGCGCGGAGAGCGTGCAGCACCTCAAGGAGAGGGCCGCCGTCGTCAACGGCAGCACCGTCGCGGTGGTCGAGTTGATCGCCGACTTCTACGCCAGTCCCTTGTTCACCGCTGCGCTGGAGCTGTGGGTGGCCGCCCGCACGGACCCGGACCTCAGAACCGTCGTCGTCCCGCTGGAAGCTCGCCTCGGCCGCGAGACGCACCGCCTCGCCGTGGAACTGCTCGGCGCCGACGAGGGCAAGCCGGGTGTCCGCGAAGCCGTGCAGGCCACGCTCGACCTCGTGCGCGGACTCGCGCTGGCCAACCAGCTCACCGACGACAGCTCGCGCCGCTCGCGCATCGTGCGGCACTGGGCGCGGATCTTGGAGGCGAGCCTGTGATCGCGAACCTGCTCGAAGACCTGCGCGTCGAGAGCGAGGAGTTGGACGGCCTCGTCGCACCGCTGCCCGATGACACGTGGCGACGTGAGACTCCGGCATCCGGTTGGACGGTCGCGCACCAGATCGCCCACCTCGCGTGGACCGACCGCGTCGCGCTGCTCGCGATCACCGACGCGATGGCCTTCGCCGCCGAGCTGACGCAGGCTTCCGCCGGTCTGCTGGACCAGGCGGCTGGTGAGGGGGCCGCACTGCCCCCGGCAGAGCTGCTCACCCGGTGGCGCAAGGGGCGCGACGAACTGTCGGCTGCGCTCGCAGCCGTGTCGGAAGGCGAGAAGCTGCAGTGGTTCGGGCCGCCGATGAGCGCGGCCTCCATGGCGACCGCGCGGATCATGGAGACGTGGGCGCACGGGCAGGACGTCGCCGACTCCCTCGGCGTGCAACGGGTTCCGACCGCACGGCTGAAGCACGTGGCGCACATCGGCGTGCGCACGTTCGGGTTCGCGTTCGCCCTGCACGGGCTCGCGGTGCCGGAGGAGCCGGTGCGGGTCGAGCTCACCGGTCCGGGCGGGCAGGAGTGGGCCTGGGGACCACCTGATGCCGAGAACCGCGTTTCCGGACCGGCAGTGGACTTCTGCCTGCTGGTCACCCAACGGCGCAACCGGCGCGATCTCGCGCTGAACGCTTGTGGCGAGGTCGTCGAGCGGTGGCTGCCGATCGCGCAGGCGTTCGCCGGACCGCCTGGAGCGGGCAGGAGCGCGCGATCGTGATCCGGATCGGCAACGCATCGGGCTTCTACGGCGACCGCTTCTCGGCCGTTCGGGAGATGCTCTCCGGTGGCCACCTCGACGTGCTGACGGGTGACTACCTCGCGGAACTGACGATGCTGATCCTGGGCCGCGACAAGCTCAAGGACGCGTCGACCGGCTATGCCAGGACCTTCCTGCGGCAGATGGAGGAGTGCCTCGGCCTCGCCACCGACCGCGGTGTCACGATCGTCGCGAACGCTGGTGGCCTCAACCCGGCGGGGCTGGCTCGAGCGTTGCGCGAACTCGGCCTCACCGCGCGGATCGCGTACGTCACCGGCGACGACCTGACCTCGCGCGCGGACGAGTTCGACTTCGGGAAACCACTGACCGCAAACGCTTACCTGGGCGCGTGGGGCATCGCCGAGTGCGTGAACGCCGGAGCTGACGTCGTGGTGACCGGGCGCGTCACCGACGCCTCGCTCGTCATCGGCCCGGCCGCCGCGCACTTCGGGTGGGCGCGCGACGACTGGGACGCGCTCGCAGGCGCCACCGTTGCGGGACACGTGCTGGAGTGCGGAACACAGGCCACCGGAGGCAACTTCGCCTTCTTCACCGAACTGGACTCGGCGCAGCGGCCGGGATTCCCGATCGCCGAGGTGCACGCCGACGGCTCCGCGGTCATCACCAAGCACGACGGCACGGGCGGAGCGGTCACCGTCGACACGGTGACCGCGCAACTGCTCTACGAGATCGGTGGGCCCGGCTATCTCGGTCCGGACGTCGTCAGCCACTTCGACACCGTCGCGCTGGAGCAGGAGGGGAAGGACCGCGTCCGGGTCAGCGGTGTCCGCGGCAGCCCACCACCGGACACGCTGAAGGTCTGCCTCAACACGCTCGGCGGCTTCCGCAACGGCACGACGTTCGTCCTCAGTGGACTCGACGTCGAGGCGAAGGCGCAGCTCGTGCGCAGTCAACTGGAGTCCGCGGTCGGAACGGAGGGCATCACGTGGACGCTGGCCAGGACGGACCGGGCCGACGCGGACACCGAGGAGACGGCGAGCGCTCTGCTGCACGCCACCGTGAAGACGACGGACGCCGAGCGGGCCAAGGCGTTCTCCCGTGCCGCGATCGAGTTGGCGCTCGCTTCCTACCCCGGTTTCCACGTCACCGCGCCGCCGTCCGGCGGCACTCCGTTCGGCGTGTACCGGGCCGCCCACGTGCCGCAGAAGGCGATCGAGCACACGGCAGTGCTGCCCGACGGGAGCCGGGTCGGCGTTGCCGCACCCCAGCACACCGAGTCCCATCAGCACGGCGAAGCCGACCTGCCGCAACCGCTTCCGGCCGGTCCGACGAGACGGGTGCCGCTCGGCACCGTCGCGGGCGCTCGATCGGGCGACAAGGGTGGTGACGCGAACATCGGGGTCTGGGTGCGGTCGGACGACGCGTACCGGTGGCTGGCCCACGAGCTCACCGCGGAGCGGCTCGTGGAGTTGCTCCCGGAAGCGACCGGCCTGAAGGTGGTTCGCCATGACCTGCCGAACCTCCGCGCGGTGAACTTCGTGCTGCACGGGCTGCTCGGTGCCGGCGTTGCCTCGTCCACGCGGTTCGACCCGCAGGCCAAGGCCCTCGGTGAATGGCTCCGGTCGAGGCACGTCGACGTCCCGGAGGTACTGCTGTGATCACGTCGGACCTGTTCGAGACGCCGGAGCGCGCCGAACTGCGCGCCACCGTGCGCCGGTTCGTCGAGAAGGAGGTCGCCTCGCACCTGGACGGCTGGGAGCGCACGGGTGAACTGCCGCGCGCACTGCACCGGAGGGCTGCCGAGATCGGGCTGCTCGGTGTCGGTTTCCCGGAAGCGGTCGGTGGTAGCGGCGGTGACCTGCTCGATTCAGTGGTCCTCACCGAGGAACTGATCCAGGCCGGCGGGTCGTCCGGCCTCGTCGCGGCACTGTTCACCCACGGCATCGCCGTGCCCCACATCGTCGACTGCGGCAACGCCGAGCTGATCGAGCGGTACGTGCGCCCGGCGCTGGCCGGTGAGTCGATCGGATCGCTCGCCGTCACCGAGCCGGACGGGGGTTCTGACGTCGCCGCGATCCGCACGACCGCGCGGCGCGACGGTGACCACTACGTCGTCAGCGGCACCAAGACGTTCATCACTTCCGGGTGCCGCGCTGACTTCGTGACCACCGCCGTGCGCACCGGTGGCCCCGGCCACGAGGGCATCAGCCTGCTCGTGGTCGACCGAGGCACGCCGGGCTTCACGGTCACCCGGCGCCTGGAGAAGATGGGCTGGCACTGCTCGGACACCGCTGAACTGTCCTACGTGGACGTACGCGTTCCGGTCGGCAACCTGGTGGGTGCGGAGAACAGCGGTTTCGCGCTGATCATGCGGCAGTTCCAGGTCGAGCGGATCACCATGGCGGTCCAGGCCTGCGCCACCGCGCAGCGCTGCCTCGACCTGACGTTGGACTGGGTCCGGATGCGCGAGACGTTCGGGCGCCCGCTGGTCTCCCGGCAGGTGGTGCGCCATCGGCTGGTGGAGATGGCGCAGCGCACGGCCCTCGCCCGGACGTTCACCAGGGAGGTGGCCGCGAAGGTCGCCGACGGTCGCGAGTGCGTGGACCAGGTGTGCCTGGCGAAGAACGCGGCGGTCGACGCCTGCGCCTTCGTCGTCGACGCCGCGGTCCAGCTGCACGGAGGCTTCGGCTACCTGCGTGATGCCGAGGTCGAACGGCACTACCGCGACGCGCGGATCCTCGGCATCGGAGGAGGCACCAGCGAGGTGATGGCCGAACTGGCGGCACGGCGAATGGGGTTCACCGCATGACTGTCCTGCGGTCCGCACTGGACACCCGGTCCAAGGACTACCGGGACAACCGCGAGGCGCTGCTCGCGAAGCTCGCCGAGCTGGACATCGAGCAGGCGAAAGCGCTTGCGGGCGGTGGTCCGAAGTACACCCGGCGGCACCACCAGCGCGGCAAGCTCCTCGCACGTGAGCGCATCGAGCTGCTGGTGGACCAGGACAGCCCGTTCCTGGAGCTCTCACCGCTCGCGGCGTGGGGCACCGACTACCCGGTGGGCGCGAGCGTCGTCACCGGCATCGGCGTCGTC
>DASYMV010000281.1:0-8025 GCA_036008865.1 Pseudonocardiaceae bacterium
ACGCCCGCTGCAGCCCGCGCATACCGGGCACATCGGTGATCGGTTCGTTCTAAGGTCGGCGATGATCGAAGGGGGTGGGCTGGGTGGCGGTCGCGAAGTTCAACGCCGAAGCCGTCGAGCAGTGCCGCAGCACGATGAGCGGACAGGCAGGGCAGTTCGGCGCGATCGGTGACGGGTTCGCCAACCAGTACGGCAATCCGGACATCTTCGGCAAGCTCTCCAGCTCGTCCGGGCTCTCCACCGCGGCGAGCGGCCTGGACCAGTCCGTCGGCTCCGAGTTCGCCGCGGCCGAGACGTTGCTCGGCAAGGTGGAGCGCACGCTCGACGCCGTTCAGCAGAACGTCGTGGACACCGAGGAGTCGAACGTCAACTCCTTCCGGACGGTGTGACCGGATGAGTGCCAAGGACGAAGTGGCGGGTCTGCCCGGCGGGCAGGCGCTGGCCCAGCTCGCCGAGAAGGTCGACACGGCACAGCCCGAGTCGGTTCGCGACATCGCGACCCGGTGGAAGCAGGCCGCCGACAAGTGCGGCGAGTGCGGCAACACGGTCCAGCAGTCGGTGAACCAGCTCGACGGTGCCTGGGAAGGCGGCTCGGCCGACGGGTTCGTCGCGTACATGGGCAACTTCACCAAGGCCGGCACCTCCGTCAAGGACGCCCTCACCAACGCGTCCGCCGACCTGGAGAACGCGGCGTCCGCGTTGGAAACGGCGAAGACCTCGATCACGCGGATCTGCGAGGACCTGCTCAGCCGGGTGAGGCAGCTCCGTCAGCAGAACCAGCACACCCCGCAGGAAGATCTCGACAGCGCGATCAGCGCGCTGTGCGCTGAAGCCGCACGCGACGCGCAGCCGGTGATCGAACAGGCGGAGAACGCCCTCAGCGGCGCGCTGAGCAGTCTCAAGGGCCGAGCGGACGCGATCTCGCCCAAGTTCTCCACGATGGACGACCCGAACACACAGCCCTTCACACCGTCACCGGGGCAGCCGATCAACTGGGTGCCCTCACCCGAGCCATCGGGTTCGACGACCCAGTCGAGCACTTCGGCGGGCGACCAGCCGGCCACCGGTGGCGGTAGCGGTGGCGGTGGCGGTGGCGGCGAGAGTTCGCACGGTGGTGGCGCTTCCCACGGCGGCGGTGGTGCTGGAGGCGGTGCTGGTGGTGGCGGTGGTGGCTTCGGGGGCTACGGACCGAGCGGTGGGCCGCCGAGCAGCGGGCCGCCCCCTGGCGACGTCCAAGAGTGGATCAAGGAAGCCATCAAGGTCCTGCAGGCCAACGGCATCCCGGTCACCGAAGCGAACATCAACGAGATCTGGACGATCATCCAGAAGGAGTCCGGGGGCAACCCGCACGCGATCAACGACTGGGACTCCAACGCGGCTGCCGGAACGCCGTCCAAGGGCTTGATGCAGTGCATCGACCCGACGTTCCAGTCCTACAAGCTGCCCGGCCACGACGACATCTGGAACCCGGTCGACAACATCATCGCCGGTGTCCGGTACACGTTCTCGCGATACGGCGGCTTCGAGGGGCATCCGGGCCTGAAGTCCATGGCTCACGGCGGTGGATACCAGGGGTATTAGCCTGGCCGCATGCTGGACCAGCTCTCACTCCCGGTTGCCACGAGGGCGGACGTCCCTCCGTTCCACGTGATGGAGGTGCTCTCCGCGGCTGCACGTCGGCAGCGAACCCACGGCGACGTGGTGTCGCTGGCGGCGGGCCAGCCGTCGAGCCCGGCGCCCGCTCCGGTGCTCGCCGCCGCGGAACGGGCGCTGCGCGACCACACCCTCGGGTACACCGAACAGCTCGGCATCCCCGAGTTGCGCACCGCGATCGCGGGCCACTACGACCGCCAGTACGGGCTGGACGTGACGCCGGACGACGTCGTCGTCACCACGGGTTCGTCGGGTGCCTTCCTGCTGGCCTTCCTCTCCGCTTTCGACGCGGGTGACCGGGTGGCGCTCGCCCGGCCGGGTTACCCGGCGTACCGCAACATCCTGCGGGCACTGGGCTGCGAGGTCGTCGAGTTGCCGTGCGGCCCGGAGACGCGGTTCCAGCCCACGGTCGAGATGCTGGCCGCGATCGCACCGGTGAAGGGTCTGATCCTCGCCAGCCCCGCCAATCCCACCGGCACGGTCCTCGACGCCCACGAGCTCGAGGAGATCACCACGTGGTGCGCCGAGAACGGCGTTCAGCTGGTGAGCGACGAGATCTACCACGGGATCAGCTTCGGCCGTCCGCTCGGCTGCGCCTGGCAGACCTCGCGCGAAGCCGTTGTCGTCAACTCGTTCTCGAAGACGTTCGCGATGACCGGTTGGCGCCTCGGCTGGATGCTGCTGCCCGAACGCCTGCGCCACGCGGTGGACCGCCTCACCGGGAACTTCACGCTCTGCCCGCCCGCCCTCGCGCAGTACGCCGGGGTCGCCGCGTTCACACCCGAGTCCTACGCCGAGGTCGAGTCGCACGTCGTGCGCTACCGCTCCAACCGCGACCGGTTGCTCTCCGGGCTCGCCGAACTCGGCATCGATCGGGTCGCACCGGCCGACGGGGCGTTCTACGCCTACGCCGACATCTCGCACCTGTCGACCGACTCGATGGACTTCTGCCGGCGACTGCTCGACGACACCGGCGTTGCGATGGTGCCCGGCATCGACTTCGACCCGGTGGAAGGCGGACATTTCGTGCGAATGTCATTCGCGGGTTCCGCGGAGGACATCGAGGAAACCTTGCGGCGTTTGAAGATGTGGCTTCCGGGAACTCCTGAGTAGCCTTACCGTTCAGACGGTGAGATTCTCGTTGAGCCGAGGGAGGATGCCGTGGTGGGGATCATCGCCACACTTCTGGTGATCTGGTTGCTGCTGACCATTCTCGGCTTCGTCATCAAGGGCGTGTTCTGGCTGGCGGTGGTCGGGGGACTCCTCTTCATCGCCACCGCGGCATACGGGGCGATCAAGGGCCGGTCGCGGACCTGACTCAGGTCAGCAAACCGAGGCCGGCGAGGTCGGTGCGGGCGAGTGCGGGGCTCGTCCACAGCACCGCCGACATTCCGGCCGCTCTGGCCCCGTCGATGTTGACCTGACGATCGTCGAGGAAAACGCAATCGGCTGGACGCGCGTCCAGCCGATTCGCCAATTCTGCCCAAATGCGCTCGTCCGGCTTCGCGATGCCGAGATCGCCGGAGAAGACCAGGTGCCGGAAGTGCCTCGTCCACTCCTGCCGCTCGGCCGTGCGGGCGAACGAGGACGGCGCGTTGGACAGGAGGGCCAGCGGAATCCTCGCCCGGTCGAGCTCCGCGAGCAGTTCCAGTGTGGCGGGATCGGGGTGCAGCCATCCGGCGACGTCGGTCTCGGTCAATCTCGCCGACAACTCCTCGCCGACATCGACACCCACCTCGACGCCGACCGCGCGCCAGTAGCCGAGGTCCGGCTGCCCGCGGTCGTACGGGTCGCGCATCGCCCAGTAGGCCGCGGTGAAGTCGTCCTCCGGCACGCCCATCAGGCCGGCCAGGGCGGGCAACGCCGCGGTCTTCGTGCTGATGACCTCGCCGTAGTCGAAGACGATCCAGCGCACGTCCGCTCCTCTCAGCACGCCGACGCGATGCGTCGCAGCGCCTCGGTGATGTCCTCCGACGTGACGTTGCGGTGAGTCACGAACCGGATCTTGCCCGCCATGGGTCCGGCGAACACGCCCAGGTGGCGCAGCCCGGTCAGGGTCACGTCCAGGTCGGGCACGTCCGCCACGACGATGTTGGTCTGCGGCGGGCGGACGCTCCAGCCCAGCTCGACCAGCCCGTCGGCGAGCGCCTTCGCGTTGGCGTGGTCCTGCGCGAGGTCCTCCACGCGGTCGAGACCGACGAGTGCAGCCGCCGCGAGCACGCCGCCCTGGCGCACCCCGCCGCCGAGCATCTTGCGAATCCGTCGCGCTTCGCTGACGAACGTCTGCGATCCGGCCACCATCGAACCGACCGGCGCGCCGAGCCCTTTGCTGAAGCAGACCTGGACGGTGTCAACGCCGACGGTCAGGGCCGCGGGCGGCAGGCCGAGAGCGATCGCGGCGTTCCACAGCCGCGCGCCGTCGAGGTGCACCCGCAATCCGGTCTCCCTGGCCGCGGACACGAGCTTCGCGTGCTCGTCGGGAGGGGTGACGGTGCCGCCGGCGGAGTTGTGGGTGTTCTCCAGGCACAGCAACGTGCTGCGCAGCGTGTAGTACGGGCCTTCGGTGCCGGCGGCAGCGCGGATGGCCGAATCGGTGATCCGGCCCGGCTCGCCCTCCCATTCGATCGGCTGCGGCATGCCTCCCGCCAGCCACGCCGGAGTGCCGAGTTCACTGTCCAGCACATGCGCTCCGCGCGGTGCGAGGAAGCGGTCGCCCCTGTTCAGATGCACCATGAGAGCGATGAGGTTGCCCATGCAGCCGGTCGGGACCCACAGGGCCGCGTCCATACCGATCAGCTCGGCGACGCGCTCCTCGAGTCTGCGCATCGTGGGGTCGTGGTCGAGCACGTCGTCGGCGACCTCGGCGGCCGACATCGCGAGGCGCATGCGCTCGTCGGGTTGGGTGACGGTGTCCGAGCGGAGATCGATCGGCGAGGAGAAGGTCACAGCCGGATCACATCACACCCCGGGCACAGGTCGTGCAGGAGCATGGGGGTGATGTAGATCTCGGGGGAACTTCGTGCAACCGTTGGGCCCCGACGTCCCGTCAGACAAGTGCAAGCACAAACGAGCGGAGAGAGTCCGCGTGGATCAGCGCGACGAGCAGGAGTTCGCGGAGTACTTCGCAGCTCGCCGGGAGGCCGTACGCCGAACGGCGTTCTTGCTCTGTGGTGACTGGCACCGTGCGGACGACCTCGCGCAGACCGCGTTCGTCGCGTTGCACCGCAGGTGGCGCAAGGTCCGGGACAAGCAAGCCCTGGACGCCTACGTCCGCCGGAGTGTGGTGCGGGCGGTGATCGACGAGTCCCGGCGGCCTTGGCGGCGGGAGCGCTTCGTGGACGAGCTCCCGGAGACCCCCGGCGGGGACGGCGAGATCGGCGACACGGTGGCGACACGGGATGCGCTGCTCAGGGGCTTGAAGCGGGTTCCGCCGAGACAGCGGGCGGTTCTCGTGCTGAGGTTCCTCGAGGGCCTCGACGTCTCCGGCACGGCCGCGGCGTTGGGGTGCACCGAGGGAACCGTCAAGAGCCAGACGGCTCGTGGGCTCGAAGCCCTGCGCGAAGCGCTGGGTGACGCGTTGGACGATTTGCGGCCGGCGACGTGAGCGTGCCGAGGAGGGTGATGTAGGTGGACGAGCACAAGCTCGCGGACCTGTTCCGCGATGCGGTGCGTGACGCGCCACCCGCGTCCTTCGACGAAGGGGACGTGCGTGCCGCGTCCCAGCGGGCAACGGTGCGGCGGCGGACCGCGCTCGCGCTCGGCACCAGCACCGCCGCGGTGGTCCTGGTGGCCGGATCGGCCGTCGGGTTCGGTGTGTTCGGATCGCCCGACAACAGCTCGAACACCACTGCTTCCGCGCCGGCGGCGGGAGACAACACACCCCGGATGACGCCGTTCGACGTCCCCGGCCCGAAAGTCGAGTCGCAGTCCGGGGACAACCCGCAGGCGACCGACCACGGCGGACTGCCGCCCAAGAGCGTCCCGGAGAGCTCGCCTTTGCAGGGGGGCGACCTGTCCGGGAGTGTCAGCCCGAGGGCTGACGGCACCCCGAGAGGGTGCGGACCGGTGGACCGGGAGCTCGCTGTCGCCCTCGCCGGCGAGCTCCCGGCCGCCGCCGGACACCAGCCGGTGCCGGTCGACGGCACCTGCCCCACCGGCTCCAAGGCCGCCGGCTACGTCGTGCGTGACGGACAGGTGGGCGGGCTCTTCTGGGTGATCGTCGTGCCGAAGAGCAGCAAGAACGAGGCGCAGAGTGCCGAGTTGGACACCACGCCGGGGTCACGGGTCGCTTCCCTGGTCGCCCAGAGCGGGAGCACCCTCTACGTGGTGAGCGAGCCCGCGCAGGGTTCGTCCGTCCCGCCCTTCGGCTCCCAGGTCGACGCCGTCGCGGGCAAGCTCGCAGGCAAGTACTGAAAGCCGGTCTTCCGCGGCGTGCTCCACCTCGAGTCGCCAGGTGGCGGACACTGATGGCGACCAACTGGCACCATCGCACGCTATGACCGCAGCGAGCACACCCAAGGGCGAGCGCCGTCGCCAGGCGCTCGTCGAAGCCGCCGTCGCCCTCCTGGTCGATGGCGGCTTCGACGCGGTCAGGCACCGGGCGGTCGCCGAACGCGCGGGACTGCCACTGGCCTCGACGACGTACTACTTCGACTCCCTGGACGAGCTGGTCACCGCCGCCATCGAGCACCACGGGCAGGCCGAACTGACCTACGGCAAGTCGCGCCTGGAGTCGATCGAACCGGACGGGTACTCGGAGGAGGCACTCGCCGAGTTGGTGCTCGACCTGCTGCTCGGTCCCGAGTTGGGGGACCGTGACGCCGAGGCCGTGCTCCTGCGCTACGAACGCCTGGTTGCGACCGGGCGGCGTCCCTACCTGCGGCCTCTCATGCGCAAGCTCAGCGGGGAGCTGCACGCGTTGATGCTGGAGATCTTCAACCGCGCTGGTGCGCCGGTCGGCCGCGAACGCGTGGAGGAGCTGATCGCCCTGGTGGACGGTGCCGTGGTCAACGCGTTGTTGGAGATCAGTCCCGACCCCCGTGGTGCCGCCCGGCGCATGCTGCTGACCGCGTTGTCCAGGAAGGACTGAGCAGCTCACGGTCCTGGCCATCGGCGCTGAGCTGCGGTGCGTTGACTACTCTGGCCCCGTGACGAGCAAGCCCCGCATCGCCAACGTCCTGGCCGGCCGCTACGCCTCCGCTGATCTGGTGACCATCTGGTCGGCCGAGCACAAGATCGTTCTGGAACGTCAGCTCTGGCTGGCCGTGTTGCGCGCGCAGGCCGATCTGGGCATCGACGTGCCGGAGCAGGCGCTCGCCGACTACCAGGGCGTGATCGACGACGTCGACCTGGCCTCGATCGCGGAGCGCGAACGGGTCACTCGCCACGACGTGAAGGCGCGCATCGAGGAGTTCAACGCCCTCGCCGGCCACGAGCACGTGCACAAGGGCATGACCTCGCGTGACCTCACCGAGAACGTCGAGCAACTGCAGATCCTGCGTTCGCTCGAGCACGTGCGCGGACGCACCGCCGCGGTGCTCGCACGCCTGGCGCGCCTCGCCGCGGAGTACGGCGGCCTGGTCATGGCCGGACGTTCGCACAACGTCGCGGCACAGGCCACGACGCTCGGCAAGCGCTTCGCGACCGCAGCCGACGAGATGCTCGTCGCCTTCCGGAGGCTGGACGAGCTGATCGCGCGCTATCCGCTGCGCGGCATCAAGGGGCCGGTCGGTACGGCGCAGGACATGCTCGACCTGCTCGGCGGCGACCGCGACAAGCTCGTCGAGCTGGAGCGCACGGTCGCCGGTCACCTCGGCTTCGAGCGGACGCTCACCAGCGTCGGCCAGGTCTACCCGCGCTCGCTCGACTTCGACGTGCTGTCGGCGCTGGTCCAGCTCGCCGCCGCTCCGTCGAGCCTCGCGAAGACCATTCGCCTGATGGCGGGTCACGAGCTCGTGACCGAGGGGTTCAAGCCCGGCCAGGTCGGCTCCAGCGCGATGCCGCACAAGATGAACACCCGCTCGTGCGAACGGGTCAACGGCTTCGCGGTGATCCTTCGCGGATACCTGTCCATGGTCGGCGAGCTCTCCGGCGACCAGTGGAACGAGGGCGACGTGTCCTGCTCGGTGGTCCGCCGGGTCGCGCTGCCCGACGCGTTCTTCGCCTTCGACGGGCTGCTGGAGACCTTCCTGACGGTCCTCGACGAGTTCGGCACGTTCCCCGCGGTGATCCAGCGCGAGCTCGACCGCTACCTGCCGTTCCTGGCCTCGACCAAGGTGCTCATGGCGGCGGTCCGCAACGGTCGCGGTCGGGAGACGGCGTACGACGGAGCAGGAGACGTCGCCCTCGTTCCACTGGTCCCCGGCGAGCTCG
>DASYMV010000282.1:0-2977 GCA_036008865.1 Pseudonocardiaceae bacterium
TCCCGGTTCACCGAGCACGGACGCACCGCCCCTGGTCGCGATGTCGACGCACATCTCCACCTCGGAGTCCCTGCGGAACCCGTTGCGGTAGGCCAGCCGCCACGTGCGGTCCAACATGTCTCCATCGCCACCGGGCGACCAGTGGTCGTGGACGCCGTCCTGCCCCAGCCCGACGCGGACGCCGGCCCAGCGCAACTTCTGCAGCGGGAGCGGCTCTCGCGCACCGGGAGCGACCGTTGTGACCGCCACGTCGTGACGTGCGAGGAGGTCGACGAGCTCACGTTGCCGGTCGTCGTCCACAGTGGACAAGGCGAAGCAGTGGCTGATGGTCACCTGACCGCGCATGTCCAGTGCCGCAACACGTTCGCAGATCAACTCGACCTGGAACGCACCCAGGGAGCCGGTGTCGTGCAGGTGCACGTCCACCCCCCGCTGGTGCTTCTCCGCGAGGCCGAACACGACGTCGAGGTGTCGCACCGGATCGCGGTCGTACCCGGCCGGATCGAGACCACCCACCAGATCCGCCCCGGCACGCAGCGCGGCGTCGAGCAGGTCGGTCGTGCCCTTCTCGCGCAGGACCCCGCACTGGGGGAAGGCCACCACCTGCACGTTCGCGCGGCGGGCGTGCGCCTCGCGCGCGGCGAGCACGCCTTCCAGCTTCTCCAGTCCCGAGTCGACGTCGACCCGGGCGTGACTGCGCACCAGGGTCGCGCCGGAGGCGATGAGGTCGGCGAGGCCCGGACCCGCGGTGTCCAGGTGTGCGTGGGCGTCGGCGAACGCGGGCAGCAGCACACCACCCATGCCTTCGGCCACCGGCACGCCGTCAGGCTCGGACAGGCCGCTCGCCATGGCGGAGATGAGCCCATCGAGGCACAGCACGTCCACCTCGGAGGTTTCCCGGCTGCTCGGCCACGGCCGGACGTTTCTGATCAGCAGGTCACCGGTCACCCGGCGAGGCTAACCGAGGACGAGCTTTCCCGGGTTCAGCACACCGGTCGGGTCCAGCGTGCGTTTGACGCTCTGCAGGACCTCGATGCCGAGAACACCGATCTCGGCCTCGAGATAAGGGGCGTGGTCGGTCCCCACGGCGTGGTGGTGGCTGATGGTGCCGAGTCCCGAGATCGCCTTGCTCGCGGCGGCCTTCGCCCGCTGCCACTGGCCGATCGGGTCCTGCTCGTCGCGCGGCACGAGCACGGTGAAGTACAACGACGCGCCGGTCTCGTAGGTGTGGGAGACGTGGCACATCACCACGGGCCGACGGCCGTCCGCGCGCAGCGAATCCTGCAGCGCATCGCGCACCGCGGTCCGCAACGCGGTCAACCGCGACCAGTGCGTTGCCGTCTCCAGGGTCTCGACGCACACACCGGCGTCGAGCAGCACGTCGCGCTGACGCGGACCGTTGAACCTGCCGTGCTGCCACACCCGGCCGAGCGGGGTGCCCAGCCGCACGACGTCGCGCCCGCGCAGCGCGCGCAACGTCGACTTCCTCCGCCGCTCGAGTTCCCGCCGAGAGGCCGCCTGCCAGCCGAGGATCAACAGGCACGGGCTGCTCACCCGGCGCACGCGCAGATACGCGCGGAGCGCAGCGGACTTCCACCCACCGCTCAACGCGAGTGACACCTCGGTCTCGTCTGCATCGGACAGCCTGGTCACGTCAGCGAGGACTGCCTGCTGCGCGAGGTGGCGCACGAGCGCGGTACCGGCCTCCCAGCCGTCCACGACGAATCCCTCGTACACCTCGACGGTCGGCCTGGGCCGCACCCGCACGGTCACCTCGGTGATCACACCCAGCGTGCCCTCGCTGCCGATCACCAGTCGACGCAGGTCGGGACCGGCCGCGGAGGCCGGCGCGTTGCCGAGGCGCCATTCCCCGACCGGCGTGGCCAGCCGGATCCCCTCGACCATCTCCTCGAACCGGCCGTAGCCGGAGGACGCCTGCCCGGCCGACCGCGTCGCGGCGAAGCCGCCGATGGTGGCGCGCTCGAACGACTGCGGCACGTGCCCCAGGGTGTAGCCGTGCAGGGCCAGCAGCCGTTCCGCCTCAGGCGCGCGCACCCCGGCCTGCAGCACAGCGGTGTGCGACACCGGGTCCACCGCCACGAGCCGATCCAGGTGGACGAGGTCGAGCGCCACCACGGCGCGCTTGCCGCCGCGCAACGCCGACACGCCTCCCACGACCGATGTGCCGCCGCCGAACGGGACGACCGCGACGTCGTGGTCGGCGCACACCCGCAGGACGGCGAGGACCTGATCCGGGTCGGCGGGGAGCGCGACCGCGTCGGGCACCGCCAGCTCACCACCGCCGCGGCGCCGCAGCAGGTCCACGTAGGACAGGCCACCGGCCCGACCGAGCCGGGAGTCCCGGTCCACCTTGACGTGATCGGCGCCCAGCACGGACTCGAGGGCCGCACGCGCCGAATCGGGGAGCGCGGACTCACCCACCGGGATCGTGGACTCCGGCGCGGCTGGCGTGCCGGCGTCACGGAGCCCGGTCTTGGCGCGCAGCCAGCTCAACGCGTGCGGCGGAAGGGGTGTCGCGGAACCGGCCCAGCTGCCGCGCAGGGTGTGGTCGATGCGCTCGGTCACCGCTACAGTGTTACACATGACGTCTCAACGTCACAGCGACGACGCACTGCTGGACGCCGCCCGCGACTGCGTGCTGGAGGTCGGCGTCCGGCGCACCACGTTGACCGACGTGGCCAAGAGGGCGGGAGTCAGCCGCATGACGCTGTATCGGCGCTTCCCCGACGTGCGCAGCCTCGTCCGGTCGCTGATGACCAGGGAGTTCGGCGCGCTTCTGCAACGCGTGGACTCCTCGGACCCTGATTGCCGCAACGCGCGAGAGCGCCTGGTGGGCCGCGCGGTGGCCAGCATCCGACTGCTCGCGGCCGATCCGCTGATGCAACGGGTGCTCGACCTGGACGCCGAACTCGTGCTGCCCTACCTGGTCGAACGATTGGGCAGCACGCAGCAGCTC
>DASYMV010000283.1:0-7353 GCA_036008865.1 Pseudonocardiaceae bacterium
CAAGAACCTCAACGCCGAGTCGGGCTTCCCGGACCTGCTGGCATGTCTGCAACGCGACATCGTCGCGAGTTCCGACCTGCTCGCACGGCGCACGGTCGCCGTGGTCGCGAGTTCCGCGATCCAGCAACTCGTCGCGCCGCTGAAGGAGGAACTGTCCGCGCAGGACTCCGGCCGCACGGCGGACACGATCGCCACGTTGCAGGAAGCTCAGCGCCGCATCGACGAGTTGCGGCGCCGATCCGCCCGCTGGCAGACCGTGCTGGCCGACGAGATGGCGGATCTGATGTCCGACATCGAGTACGACCTGCGCGACCGCACGCGCAAGATCCTTCACGAGGTCGACAGGACCTTCGACGAGGCCGATCCGGCGCTCGGTTGGGACGAGTTCGAGCAGTGGCTCGTCGACAACCTGACCGAGGCCGCCACGACCAACTTCTCCTGGCTGATGGAGAGGTCGGAGTGGGTGGCGGAGAAGGTGGCGAAGAGCTTCCCCGTCCACCGCGACGACGTGCTGCCCGAGTCGATCTTCCCGGACGACGTGCTCGGTCGGGTCAACACGCTGGAGAAGCCCAAGATCGAGCGCTTCAAGATCAGCCAGATGCTGTTCACCGGCCTGCGCGGCTCCTACGGCGGTGTGCTGATGTTCGGTCTGGTGACCAGTCTCGCGGGTATGCCGCTGATCAACGCCATCTCGCTCGGCGCGGGTGCGCTGTTCGGCGGCAAGAGCATCAAGGACGAGAGCGACGCCCGGCTGAAGCGGCGGCAGGCAGCGGCCAAGTCGGCTGCGCAGCGCCACGTCGACGACTTCTTCATCAAGTTCAGCAAGGACTGCCGTGACGCGGCGCGGCACATCCAGCGCAACCTTCGCAACCACTTCTCCAGACTCGCGGAGGAGTTGCAGGAGACGCTGCTGGAGTCGGCGCGCAGCGCGCGGCGCGCGGTCCAGGACGACCAGACCGAGCGGGAACGCCGCAGCCGCGAGGCCAAGCGCGAGCTGGACAAGCTGGTCCTGCTCTACCGGCGGGTTCAGGCGTTGGCGGGGTCGGGGATGGAGTTGACGGCGTGAGGCACATCGACGGACTCGCTCCCGCGGAGGCGCGGTGACCATCGACCGTCTCGTGTGGACGATCCTCAACGAGGCCCTGGCCGTGTACCGGGACAGCCCGCGCGCGTCGCACTGGCTGCGCATGCACCTGGCCCGTTTCGAGGAGCCGGTGCGGATCGCCGTGGCGGGGTTGCCGGGGAGCGGGAAGTCCACGGTGGTCAACGCGCTCATCGGCGAGCAGCTGGCGCCGATCGACGGCTTCGCCTGGTACCGGGACGGCGCCTCCCCGCGGGCTCAGGTGTTCGCGCCGCACGGACCTCCGCAGGAGGTTCCGATCGTCAAGCGCGACGGGCGCCCACGGGTCGAGCTGGGGGCGTGGCGCGGGCAGCAGGTGGACCGGGTGGTGGTGGACTGGCCCACCAGGACGCTGCGTGACGCGATCCTGATCGACACTCCGGCGACCGCGACGCCGGAGCAGGTCTTCGGCGAGGCCGATGCGGTGCTGTACCTCATGCGGCACATGCACAGCGCCGATCTGCGGTTGCTGCAGACCGCGCACGACCACGCGATCGCGCGGACCGCGGCGGTGAACACCGTGGTGGTGCTCTCGCGTGCGGACGAGATCGGCGCGGGCCGCATCGACGCGCTGTCCTCGGCCAAGCAGATCGCCCGCCGCTACCGGCGTGACGTCCACGTGCAGCCCTTGTGCCAGAACGTCGTCGCCGTGGCCGGCCTGCTGGCCATCGCGGGAAGAACGTTGCACGAGAAGGAGTTCGCGGCATTGGGCGCGCTCGCCGCACTGCCGCGCGCGGACCTGGAGGACCACCTGCTGTCGGCGGACCGTTTCGTCGGCCCGGACTTCCCGGTCGCGCTGGGGGCGGATGTGCGGCAGGGACTGGTCGAGCGGTTCGGGATCTTCGGGGTGCGGCTCACCACGACCCTGATCCGACAGGGCTTCAACACCCAGGTGAAGCTGACCGGCCAGCTCTTGCAGCGCAGCGGGTTGAGCGAGTTGCGGGACGCGATGGGGCTGTACTTCACCGAGCGACGCGAGGTCCTGAAGGCGCGGTCGGCGTTGCTGGCCCTCGACGTCGTGCTCCGGATGGAGGCGAGGCCCGCGGCGCGCAAGCTGGTCACCGACCTGGAGCGCGCCCTCGCCTCGGCGCACGAGTTCCGGGAGCTGCGACTGGTCGCCGCGTTGCAGAGCGGCAGGACGAAGCTGCCCGGTGACCTCGACGCCGAGGCGCTACGACTGGTCGGTGGTCAGGGCACGAACCCACTGGCACGTCTGGGGATGGAGTACGAGCCCGACGAGTCCGAACTGCGCGAGGCGATCTTCGACGCGCTCGACCGATGGCAGGAGCACGCCGAGAACCCCGTGCTGGACAACGCGCAACGGCAGGCGGCCTCGGTCGTCGTGCGCAGCTGCGAGGGCATGCTGGCCGCCCTCCCCTGACCCGCGAGTCGAACCTTCAGGCACCGCGAGTCGAACCTTCAGGCACCGCCGGTTCGGCGCAAGACGGACCGTCACGGAGCAGCTGACGAGATCACGAGCTAGGCGAAGGCCGCGCGGACGGCGTCCTCGATCGTCGTGGCGGGACGGCCGATGAGCCTGTCGAGGTCCGGACGAACCTCCGTGAACACACCGTCCTGGATGTTCTCGTCGATGTTGACGAACAACTCGGCGAGGAAGCCGGGCAGGCCCGCCCCGGTGAGCGCCGCGACGAGTTCGGGGCCGGGAACGCTCTTGTGCGACAGCGGCTTTCCGGTCACCTCCGTGGCGATGGCAGCCAGTTCGTCGAAGTTCCAGGCGCGCGGACCGGTCAGTTCGTGAACCGTGTTCTCGTAGCCGTCGCCGGTCATCACGACCGCCGCCGCCAGCGCGAGGTCCTCACGTGAGACGCTGGCGATGCGGCCGTCGCCAGTGGCGGTCATGAGAGCGCCGCGCTCGTACGCACCGGACAGCTGCGGCGTGTAGTTCTCGTGGTACATCCCGTTGCGCAGGAAGGCGAACGGGATTCCGCTCTCCCGGATCCCCTCTTCGGTGGCCTTGTGCACGACCGCGAGCCCGACCGGAGAGGTGTCGGCGTCGGTGACGCTGGTGTACGCGATGAACCGGATGCCGGCTTCCTTCGCGGCACGCACGGCGTTGGCGTGCTGCCCGACGCGCAGCTCGTCCGGACCACTCGTCGACACCAGCAGGAGCTTGTCGACACCTGCGAACGCCTCCCGCAGCGTGTCCGGTTCGTCGAAGTCGCCGTGGCGGACGTCGACGCCGCGCTCGGCGAGTCCCGCCGCCTTGCCGGGATCGCGAACGGACACGGCCAGTTCACTCGCGGGGACGCGCTGCAGGAGGTGCTCGACTGCCAGTGCGCCCAAGTTGCCGGTTGCCCCGGTCACCAGAATCGTCATGCGGCGACCGTACGGAGTTGAGCTAACTTTTGGTAAGTACCTACCTTTTCGTCTGGTACTTACCTCACAGAAAGCGTGCAGGTAGAGTCGCCGTCGTGACGGCAATCAGTGACGGACGCCGCGGCGATGTGTACGCGAGCGACTGCCCGACCAGGGTCGTGCTGGACCACGTGACCAGCCGGTGGGCGACGCTCGTCCTCGGGATGCTCCTCGACGGCACCATGCGGTTCAGCGAGTTGCGGCGGGCGATCGGCGGCGTGAGCGAGAAGATGCTCGCGCAGACTCTTCAAGCGCTCGAACGCGACGGGCTGGTACTTCGCGAGGTCCGGCCGGTCATCCCGCCGCACGTGGACTACTCGTTGACCGAACTCGGTGTGCAGGCAGGCGAGCAGGTGCGCGGCCTGTGCCGGTGGATCGAGGACCATCTGCCGAACTTCCTCCACGCGCAGGGCGTGTACGACTCCCGCTCGTGAAAGGTGCACGCGTCGGCGGCATGTGTCACCGCTTGATCGTGTGCTGACGGCGCCCGTACATCCACAGTGGACCGATTCGGTCGACGAACCGCCATTCCTGCGTTTCTTCTCACATCATCGACGCCCGGCGGTGCAACGTCATGCCACGCAAGGCACTCACGACGCAGTTGACCTGTGGTTTCTCCTCGGAACACGAATCGTGGGGTTCGCAACCCCTGACCGTGGCGCGGCACCGGTTACCCCGAATGCACCCCGGCCCATTGGGCCGGAACGTTGTCATGATAGGGGGATGGCGCAGCCCTTCACCGATGACAGACATCCCGCGGAGCCCTATCCGGGCGCCCGGCCGGGCCACTGTTACGTGCATCTGGACGGCACCGGCTGGCCTCTGCTCCCGGACCCGTCCAGCGACTCCGGCTGGCGGGTCGACCCGGACGGCATCGACCTCGACCAGTGGCTCGCCGACCGCGGCGAGCCGCCACTGGCGGCCAGGATGCCCGTCCTCGGGTACGGGTCGAACGCCAATCCGGCCAAGGTGACCTGGCTGCGTGAGCAACTCGGTCTGACCGGTCCTGCGGTCATCCTGCGCGCCCGGTGCGAGGGGATCGCCGCCGTGTGGGCGGCTGGGTTCCGGGCGGCCGACGAACAGCGTCCGGCGACGCTCGCGGCCGCTCCGGGCGTCGTCGAAGAGCACTCGGTCTGGTTCGCCACACCGGAGCAACTCAGGGTGCTCGACCGCTGCGAGGGCCGTGGCCTGCGCTACCGACTGGTTCGCCTGCACACCGGCCGGGTGAAGCTGTTCAACCACGGCGAGGTCGACTCCGTGCTGGCCTACACAGGAGCGGGCAAGCGGCGGATGCCACTGCTCGTGAACGGCGAACCGGTGCGGTGCGCGGACCTCGACCAACATCGAGCGCGACGACTCGCCGGTCGTCCAGCGAGTGCGGACGGACTCGACGTCACGCCCGTGCACGGCGACCCGTCCGCGAACGACTGGCCGGACCGGCTGTTCGTCTACGGAACGCTGCAACCCGGTCAACGGGCATGGCACCTGATGGAGCCTGTGATCGACGGCGAACCCGAGAAGACGCGCCTGCCCGGCACGTTGCTCGACACCGGCCGGGGTTACCCGGCGTTGCGGCCGGGTCATGGCCCCGGCGTGCCCGGGTGGGTGCTGCGGCTGAAGTCGCCCGAGGACGTGTTGCCGGTGCTCGACGAGTACGAGGGCGCCGAGTACAGGCGCGTTCGCGTGGTGTTGCCGAGCGGTGCGATCGCCTGGACCTACTTGTGGGTCGCCGCCGTCCAGGACATGCCGGTCCTGCCCGACGGATGGGTTCGCCGACCGATTTCGAGCCCGATCTGGTGAATTCCTCGCAGATCCGTTCAACCTTCGGCCAACTTGGTACGTCTTCTTGATAGGACCAGGCAGATCAGTTGAGGAGGTGGCCATGACGGCCCGCGCTCAGAAGCTCATCGCGTGCGCATCACTCGCCGTCGCGGTGGGCGGAGCCCTTGCGGCATGCGGTACCAAGCAGGAGGCGTCCACCGGCGGCGCCACGTCCACTCAAGCGAGCGTCACCACGGCCCCGGCCACGACGTCCCAGTCGGGGGCGGTCCCGTCCTCCTCCGCGGCCGGCGTGGCTCCCGCGCCGAACGGCCCCGCGCGGTGCAACGCGACCGTGCTGACGGGCAAGGTGGAGCCGGCCGGAGCGGGTGCGGGCCAGCGCGACGCGAAGCTCGTGGTGACCAACACAGGCTCGGCGCCGTGCACCCTGAGCGGTTACAGCGGCCTCCAACTGCACGGCGCAGGCGGCAAGCAGGTCCCGACCGACCTGCAGCGGCAGGCCGATCCGGGCCCGACCCCGCTGCAACTCGCACCAGGGTCCTCGGCGGCGGCCGACCTGCACTGGACCGTGGTGCCGACCGGGAACGAGCCGGTCGACACGCCGTGCGAGGCGGAAGCCACGCAGGCGTCGGCCATCCCGCCGAACGAGACGCAGCCCATCAACTTGACGTGGAACTTCGGACCGGTCTGTGGAGCAGGCCACATCAGGATCAGCGCGTTCTACGCGGCGTAACGTGGGTGCGTGATCGAATCCACCATCCAGGGCCACGGCGGCGAACTCGCGGTGTACCGCTGGGCCAATCCCGACGCGCGCTGGCTCGCCGTGCTCGTGCACGGGTACGGCGAGCACATGGGCCGCTACCAGCACGTGGCCGAGGCACTGGTCGACGCGGGGGCGGAGGTCGTCGGCGTCGACCACGTCGGCCACGGGCGCTCAGCGGGCGAACGCGTGCTGATCACCGACTTCGACGGAGTGGTGGAAGACGTGCACGCCGTGCTGCGGTCGGCGTCGTCCGATCTGCCGACCGTCCTCATCGGACACTCGATGGGCGGCTTGATCGCGGCGCGGTACGCGCAGCTGCACGGCGACGAGCTCGCCGCGCTCGTGCTGTCGGCACCGGTTCTCGGAACGTGGCAGGCGCTGGACCTGCTCGCCGCCGACGAGATCCCGGACGTGCCGATCGATCCGGACACGCTGTCGCGCGACCCGGCCGTCGGGTCCTCCTACGCCGCCGATCCCCTCGTCTGGCACGGCCCGTTCAAGCGGGAAACGCTGCTGTCACTGGAACAGGCGCTCGACGCGGTGAACTTCGGCGAGCCGCTCACCAGCTTGCCGGGGTTGTGGCTGCACGGCGAGGACGACCAGCTCGTGCCGCTGTCGGACACCCGCACCGGCATGGACCGCATCCGCGGCGCGGATTTCGAGGAGCGCCTCTACCCCGGCGCGCGCCACGAGGTGTTCAACGAGACCAACCGCGACGAGGTGCTCGGCGACCTCACCTCGTTCGTGCACCGCACAATCCGCTGAACTGGATTGGAGCGAAAGGCACGTACGGTCACGTGGACGGTACGTACGTGCCTTTCGCGGCAACGCTGTTCGTCACTGGACCTGATCGGTCGGGCGGACGAGCACCTCGTTGATGGCCACGTGGTCGGGCTGGGTCACCGCGAAGAGCACGGCGCGCGCGATGTCCTCCGACTGGAGTTGACGCGTGGTCTCGGCGCGCTTGTCCACGGCGGCCTTGGCCTCCGCGTCGGTGATGTGGTCGCGCAGTTCGGTGTTCACCATGCCCGGCTCGATCAGCACCACCCGCACGCCCCGCTCGGTGATCTCCTGGCGCAGCGACTCGCTGAACGCGTTCAGGCCCCACTTCGTGGCGTTGTAGACGCCCGAGCCGGCCCGGACGGTGCGCCCGGCGGTGGAGGACATCTGCACGACGGAACCCTTGCGCTCGAGCAGGTGCGGCAGTGCCGCGTGCGTCATGAACATCGCCCCCAGCAGGTTGGTGTTCACCATGCGGGTCCAGTCGGTGGTGTCCGCTCCGACGATCTTGCCGAGCAGCATCACGCCCGCGTTG
>DASYMV010000284.1:0-8142 GCA_036008865.1 Pseudonocardiaceae bacterium
GGGGACGATCCCACCGATCGCGGCACCGGGGTGTTGAACGAGCTGCCAGTCCTCCGTGAGCTTCACACGTTCGTTCGCATCCGCCGTGACTCCGTCGAGGATCATGTTCGGCGTCTCCTGCCAGCGCAGATCGGCGAAGCCTCGGAAGATGGCGCCGGTCAGGTCGACCGAGTCCTGGAACCGGACGTCCCGCAGCGACGTGCCGCCCGTGCAGCGAGCAGTCGTGAAGTCGGTCCTGCCGTGGAAGACCGAGCCCGTGAACATCGCACGGCCGTGGAACTCGGCTCCCGCAAGCCGGGTGATTCCGTACAGTGTCGCCCGCCGTGCGAGTACGCCTCCGACCCTCCGGCCTGCCAGATCGAGGTACTCCACGGTCGCTCCGGTGAGATCCAGGTCGAAACACTGCTCGTCGGTCTGCCCCACCTCGGGGAGGAGCTCCCGGATCAGCCTCGTGGCGGTGAGCCGGACCTGGCGTTCCCGATCGTCCGCCGCCTCCTCCGGCTCGCTGCGCTTGCCGGGGTTCGTCTCGGAGAAGTCCTGCATGTCGGGATCGTGCGCCTTGCTGTAGAAGCGGTGGTGAAAAGGGCGGCGCAGGTACGAGCACAGCACGTCGAGGACGGTCTGCGTGTAGGAGGGAGTGCTGCGGGCGAGCCCGGCCAGGGCGTGCATCGCGCCGACCCGGACCTGGTCCGCGTCGTTGCCGAGCAGCTCGATCGCACGGGCGAAGCGCTCGTGCGAGATCCGGCCGTCCTCCACACGCAGGCGCTTCTCCTCGACGCGCCGTCGCCGGTCGTTGAGCCACAACCCGTACAACGCGACCACCGACGCACCTGCCAGACCGCCGGTCTTCAACGCCTCGGCCACACCAGCGCGCTGGTCTGCGACGAGCACCCAGCCGCTCACGGCCGCCATCACGCCGACGGCACCGCACACCGTGCCCGCCAGTACCAGTGCTTGTCTTCGGCGCGTCCATCCGCCGATGAGCATCACCACGCCCGCCCCGATCACGGGCAGCGCGGCCCACAGCATCCCCCAGTTCACGGACCTCATTCTGCCGATGCTGATGCGATGACGATCAACGACGGTCTGCGTTGAACTGCGTCAGTCGACATCTCAGCGGAGGTGGGAGGGGACGAGCGTGCCAGCCGCCCGAGCACAGCGTTGGCCGATCTCGCCCAGGTCCACCGCCTTGGCGGCGACGCCGGCTCCACCACCGATCGGCTCGTTGCAGGAGCAGGACGGTGCGGATGAGGCATGTCGTCGCCGGGTAGCCCGCTGCGAAACGATGTTGGTGGGCGGACGGGGAGTGCGATGACGAGCTTGGCGATGCCGGTAGTTCTGCTGATCTTCATGCTGGCAGCGGGCGCAATCTGGACGGCCGGGATCCAGCTGTCCAACCAGACCGGTGTGCTTGCTGAGCGACTGCGCCTGGGCTCCGCGCTCGGCGGACTGGTACTGCTGGCGATCGCCACGAATCTGCCGGAGATCGCGATCACCGCCAGTGCCGCGCTGAGCGGACAGATCGGCATCGCGGTCGGCAACATTCTCGGCGGGATCGCGATCCAGACCCTGGTGTTGGTGGTGCTCGACCTGGTCGGTGTGCGCGGACGCCGGCCGTTGACCTACCAAGCGGCGTCGCTCGTCCTGGTGTTGGAAGGCGCACTGGTCGTCGCCGTGCTCGTCGTCGTGATAGCGGGTACTCAGATGCCGAGTGGTCTGATCGCATTGCGGGTCACTCCGGCGGCGTTGCTGATCGCTGTGCTGTGGGTGGCCGGCTTGCTGCTGCTCAACCGTGCGCGGCGCGGACTGCCGTGGCACGAACAGGGCGAGGCGCCCGACAACCAGGGCGTCCCCCGTGGCACCAGCAGGACCACCGCGGAACAGCGGGCCACGGGCACCAGCACCGCGAAGGCGGCTGCCATCTTCGGTGCTGCTGCGCTGATCACGTTGGTCGCGGGCGTGTTCCTCGAACGCAGCGGAGAAGTCATCGCGAATCAGATCGGACTGACCGGAGTGCTGTTCGGCGCCACAGTGCTGGCCGCCGCGACCGCGCTTCCCGAGATCTCCACCGGGCTGGCCTCGATTCGCAACGGCGACTACCAACTGGCGGTGAGTGACATCTTCGGCGGCAACGCCTTCCTGCCCGTGCTGTTCTTGCTCGCGACCGTCCTGTCGGGCAAGTCGGTTTTGCCGCAAGCGCACAACACCGACATCTACCTGACCGCGCTCGGTGCGCTGCTCACCATCGTCTACCTCGCTGGGCTGCTCTTCCGGCCCGCTCGACGGGTCATCGGCATGGGCATCGACTCTCTGGTCGTGCTCGGGCTGTACGTCGCCGGTATCGCGGGGCTGATCGCGATCGCGTCCAGCAGTTGAGCGCCCAACGGTGAACGTCAGTGCGGCCACACCAACCCGAGGTCGGACCCGAAGACTTCGCCGTGCACGTCGCCGCGGTCACCGTGCACGGTGATCAACCGGCGGCGTGAGCTGGTGGCCACGAGGTGGTGAAGCGTGCCGACCAGCGGCGTGATGTCGATGCCGGCGGACGCGAGCAGGGACGAGGCCGGTCGTGATACCTGTACGAATGTCGCCTGCGGCACCGCGACAGGAACGCATGCTCACTCGGTGACCAGAAGGGCTTGGGGCGCGGCCTGCTTGAGCCGCGTCTTCAGGAATTTGACCTGAGTCGCGGTCTGGCCTTCGCAGACGGCGACGACGTCGATGACCTCCTGGTCGCGGGCGCCCTGTCCCGCCTGGCCGACCAACGTCCAGGCGATGTCCAGATAGTTGCCGAGCATGTAGAGGTCGTGCAGGTCGCGCAACAGACCCAGGCCGCCGGTCCTCGTCTCCTTCAAACCCCTGGCGCGAAGACGTTCGGGTTCGGTCTCCTGCCGTTCCCCGTATCGCTCGACCAGCGGCGCGAGCATGTCGACGTGCTGTTCGCACTGCGCGGCCAGTTGCAAGCAGATGTGGTGGACGTCTGCTTCGTCGGCGTGCCCTGCAGCAACCTGACGGTAGGAGTCCGCGAGGGTGCGTTCGCCGGTGTCCAGCAAACCGAGGTATGTGGCGAGATGCATCGACCTCACGACCTTTCCTGCGCGACCACGGGGCTGACGCGCACAGCGGCTGTCTTGAACTGGGGTTGCTTGGACACCGGGTCCCACGCGGTGATGGTCAGTTCGTTGGCGGCCCTCCGCCGGCCGGCGGGGGAGTCGTGGTCGCCGTAGTGGAAGGGAACGAAGACCGTTCCCGGTCGGACATCGGTGACGACAGCGGTCACTTCGATGCGGCCGCGCGCCGACTCGACCGCGACGAGGTCACCGTCGTCGATCCCCAGCGCGTTCGCGTCATGGGCGCTCAGTTCGACCCAGGCGTCCGGTGCGGCCTGCTGGAGTTGCCGCGCTCGGCCGGTCTTCGTGCGGGTGTGGAAGTGGTAGCTGGTACGTCCCGTCGACAGCAGCAACGGATATTCGTTCGAAGGAGCTTCGGGAGCCGGTGTCCACGGTGCAGCCTTGAGCTGAGCCCTGCCGTCCAGGCGCAGCGCGGCGTGTTCGGTGCGGGTGACCACGGCGCCGGTGAGCAGATCGTGTCCGTAGGTCTCGCACCGTTCGGTCTGGGTGTTGAACACGTGGTCGGTGTAGATCCGCTCGGTACCGTGCGGGGTGTCGGCGGTGCACGGCCATTGGATGCCGCAGCTGTCGCGCAACATGTCGTAGGTCATCGCCGAGTAGTCGCACGGCCTGCCGCGGGAGCACTCCCGCCAGGCGTCGAACGCGCCTCGGGGGCTGTTCCAGCGGGGGATGGGGCGGTCACTGCGGTCGGTGAAACCCATACGGCGGGCGTAATCGACCCAGATGTCGAAGTCGCTGCGCGCCTGACCAGGGGGTGCGACGGCTTGCTCGGAGAGGTGGACGGTGCGGTCGGCGTTGGTGTACGTGCCGGTTTTCTCACCCCACAACGCGGCGGGCAGCACCACATCGGCGAGCTGCGCGGTTTCGGTCAGGTAGGCGTCGTTGACCACGACGAACGGTGTGTCTCCGCTGAGGATGCGCCGGATGCGCGCCAGATCCGGCATGGAGACCGCGGGATTGGTTCCGGCGATCCACAACAGACCGATCGAGCCCTGCTCGGCGTAGCGGAAGATCTGCATCGCATGAGTCGGTGGCGCCCAGTGCGGAATGACCAGCGGGTCGACGTCCCACAGTTCGGCCAGCTCACGCACGTGCTGCTCGTTGTCCCAATTGCGGAAACCCGGTAGATCGCCATCGGCTCCGGTCTCGCGGTTGTTCTGAGCGGTGGGCTGCCCGTTCATCTGCAGCACGCCGGCGCCGGGACGGCCGAGCATTCCGCGCAGCAGGTGCAGGTTGTTCACCTGGACCGCGGCAGCCGTGGCCTGGTGAGACTGGTAGAAGCCCTGCAACACGGTGGACAGCACCCGTTCACCGGTGCCGAAGATGCTCGCTGCGCGACGCACGTCATCAGCCGGCACGTCGCAGAGGTCGGCTACCTTCTCCGGGGTGTACGGATCGACGACCTCGCGCAGGGCGTCGAGTCCGACGGTGTGCTCGGTGAGGTACTTCTCGTCGGCCCAGCCCCGGTGCAGGACCTCCCGGAGCAGGCCGTTCATCAGTGCCTGGTTGGTGCCGTTCCGCACTGGCAGATGCACCGTTGCACGTTCGGCGACCGCGGTTCGTCGAGGATCCACGCACACGAGCGCTGGCGGGTTCGCGCCGTCGAGGCGGTCCAGCATCCGGGCCCAGAGCACGGTTTGCGTCTCCGCGACGTTGTGGCCGTAGACGAACAGCGCGTCGCAGACGTCGATGTCGGTGTAGCTGCCGGGCTGACCGTCGGTGCCGAACGTCTCCTTGAGCGCCGCGGCGGCCGTGGCGGTGCACAGCCGGGTGTTGCCGTCCATGTGAGGTGTGCCGATGCCGGCTTTGCCGATCACTGCCAGCGTGTAGTACTCCTCCAGCATGAGCTGTCCGGACGTGTAGAACCCGTGCGACAACGGGCCCTTGTCGTGCAGCAGCGCTTGGGACGTGTCCACGACGAGGGACATCGCGGTGTCCCAGTCGCTCTCCACCAGAACACCGTCGCGGCGGATCAACGGACGAGTGAGGCGATCATGACGCTGACCTTGCCATCCGAACAGTCCCTTGGGGCCCAGCCTGCCGTGGTTGACCCGGTCCTCAGCGCGACCACGCACGCCGACCATGCGGCCGTCGACCACCGCGATGTCCACCCCGCACCCGTTGCTGCACAGCAGGCACGCCGATGGCACCCATTGCTGCACGTCGTGTGGCGTGATTCCGTCGTCGAGGTAGATGTCAACCCTGGCCGGCCACTCCTGACCCGCTCCGTGGGGAGTCCGTGTCCCCCAGACATCGGCGATGCGTTCGTGAGTGACCTCGTGGCCGGGAGGTGAAGGTCGAGGCATTGCTGCTCCTCGTCGTGTGTCCGAACACGCTCCGCGTTGATGCGGACCACCACTCATTAACGCGCAACCATTGCTGTGTCGCAACTTCTCAGGGAGCGCAGTGACGGTGCGATACTGACGCCATGAGTTCCTCTGCGGCCGAAGCTGGCAGCGGCGGCTGTGCCGAGGACGACGTCGAAGCGGTGATGCTCGCCGCTCGTGTCCTCGTCGGTGTGATCAGCGAGTCGCTCCGAATCGCCGAGGGCATCGTCTCGGTGTCGCAATTGCGCGTTCTCGTCGTGGTGGCCACCAGAGGCCCGCTCAATCTCAACGGGGTGGCTGACGCGGTGGGAGTGCACCCCTCGAACATCACCCGCGCTTGCGACAAGCTCGTGGCGGCTGGGCTCCTGGGCCGGTCCGAGTCCGCGGCCGACCGCCGCCATCTGCACTTGACTCTCACCGAGCACGGCCGCAGGTTGATCGATTCGGTGATGCAGCACCGACGCACGGCCATCGCACGCGTGCTCGCCCGGATGCCCACCGACGAACGCAACCGGTTGGCGCCCGCCTTGCTCTCCTTCGCCGATGCGGCCGGAGAGATCACCGACGACGGTCTGTGGCCCGTCGCCACTCAACGGTCGACGCGAGGCGAGTCGAACGGATAGGACGGCGCTGAGGCCTCCCGCGGCGACCATCAAGGCGGAGACACGGCGTGCTGGCTGCACCGTGTGTGCCAGCAACGCGGTCGTTCGTCCGATGAGGATCCGCCGACGCGCTGTTCCGCTTGCGCTGCACCGACCCCAGCTCAACGAGGGGGTTTCCACTCGAGGAGCGCGGGCAACTCCTCACACATGGATCACAGCCGCGCGCCAGTCCTGGAAGCTCTTCGGGCGTTCCGGGAGCGAGGTTTCGTGCCCTTCAACCCGCCGGGGCACAAGCAGGGACGCGGGGTCGACCGCCGAGTCCTCGACGTACTGGGCGAGGCGGTGTTCGCCTCCGACGTCATCTCGCTGAACGGCCTCGACGACCGGCTCATGAGGAACGGCGTGCTCGAGCAGGCTCAGGAGTTGATGGCGGACGCGGTCAGCGCGGACCACACCTTCTTCTCCACCTGTGGAAGCTCCCTGTCGGTCAAGAGCGCGATGCTGGCCGTCGCGGGTCCGCACGAGAAGTTGCTGGTGGCCAGGCACGCCCACAAGTCGGTGATCGCCGGCCTGATCATCAGTGGCGTTTCGCCGGTGTGGGTTCACCCGCGGTGGGACACCGAACTGCACCTGTCACACCCACCGGGCCCGGACGAGGTGCGAGCCGCGTTCGAGGCCGAGCCCGACGCGAAGGGCATGCTGCTGGTCACCCCCACCGACTACGGCACGTGCGGTGACATCCAGGCGATCGCGGAAGTTTGTCACGACTTCGACCGGCCCCTGATCGTGGACGAGGCATGGGGTGCACACCTGCCGTTCCACCCAGATCTACCGCCATGGGCGATGAACACGGACGCGGACCTGTGCGTCACCAGCGTGCACAAGATGGGCGCGGCGGTGGAGCAGAGTTCGGTGTTCCACCTCCAGGGTGACCGGGTCGATCCCGCGGTGCTCAAGGCGCGAGAGGACCTGCTCGGTACGACCAGCGCCACGTCACTGGTCTACGCGGCGTTGGACGGGTGGCGGCGGCAGATGGTTCAACACGGACGAGAGCTGCTCGACGCCGCGCTGTCGCTGGTCAAGTCGGTGCGTGCTGACATCGAGGAGCTGCCGGGTCTGCGGGTGATGGGGGAGGAGTTGGTCGGTCCTCGCCTGGCGAAATCCATCGACCCGCTCAAGGTCGTCATCGACGTGGCTGAGTTGGGCATCAGCGGATACCAGGCTGCAGACTGGCTGCGCGAGCACCGGCGGGTGACTGTGGGCCTGTCCGACCATCGGCGCATCGTCGCGCAGTTCACCCACAGTGACAGCGAGGACACGGTCTCGGTGCTTCTCGCGGCGTTGCGGGATTTGCACACCGCCAGTGACGGCATACCCCGGCCGAAGCCGGTGGCGCTACCGCGCCCCGAGGACCTGCAACTGCAGACCGCGATGCTGCCCAGGGATGCGTTCTTCGGCCCGGCCGAGCAGGTGGACGTCGAGCAGGCGGTCGGAAGGATCGCGGCCGAGATGATCACACCCTATCCGCCGGGGGCGCCGGCGGTGCTGCCCGGCGAGGTGATCACCAAGCCGGTGCTGGACTACCTGCGCAGCGGTCTGGCCGCCGGGATGGAGATTCCCGACCCTGCGGATCCGGAGCTGAAGTCCGTGCGGGTGGTCGCCCGGAAGAGCTGACGCGACCGGAGACGGGATCGGCCTTTCGAGCGAGGCCGGCATCGCGATCCGGGAGCAGTCGGGTCTCAAACGCCTTACGGCAACGCGGCGGAGCCCTGGCTTCGCGAAGTGAAGGCGAAGGACCAGGGCTCCTTGCGCCGGTCGGCAGGGAGGAGGACCGCGTCGGGCCGATCGGCAACCTCCGGCACTCGAGCCAGGACCATGAGCCGGCTGGGGTGCGCACAGGCTCGTACCGCGTACCCCCAGCCGCCTCGGATACACGTCACGACCTCGCGCTGCGTGGCCTGATCCGTCTGCTGTCGAGCTCTGCGCAAGGCGGCCACAGCGTCGTCGAGATCTGCTCCTAACGTCTGCGACCGACTGCGGCCAGCCCCGTGAAGCGCTCGGGACGTTCGTCGACCTCGTCCG
>DASYMV010000285.1:0-8050 GCA_036008865.1 Pseudonocardiaceae bacterium
GCGCGGACGACTACCTCGTCAAACCGGTGCGGCTGGCCGAGTTGCTGGCGAGGATGGACGCCGTTGCGCGTCGCAGTCGCGCGCGTGCTGCAGGCGACGACGGCAGGATCGTGCGGGTCGCCGACGTGGAGATCGACCTCGGTGCGCGGCGGGTGTGCGTCGCGGACCGCGAGATCACCTTGACCACCAAGGAGTTCGACGTGCTCGCGGTGCTCGCGAGCAGGTCCGGCACCGCGGTGAGCCGCCAGCAGTTGATGGACGAGGTGTGGGGCGACGCCTACCTGGCGGTGTCGCGCTCTCTGGACGTGCACCTGGCTCAGCTGCGCGCGAAGCTCGGCCGGCCGGGGCTGGTCACCACCATCCGCGGATTCGGTTTCCGGTTGAGTGACTAGATGCGCCGACGTCTCCTGCTGGTGCTCTTGCTGTTCTCCGCGACCGCGGTGGCCGCGTTCGCACTGCCGCTGCTGTCAGCGACGGCGGCGGAGAGAACGCAGCAGTTCGTCATCAACCGCACGGCGGATCTCGACCGGTTCGCGGTGCTCGCGCAGCAGACCAGCGTCACCGGCGACAACACGGCACTGCGTGACGAGGTGACCAGCTACACCGCCCTCTACGGCGAACCGGTGGTGGTCGTCGACGCCCAGCGCCGGGCCGTGCTGCAGTCCGGGGACCTGCGCGCGGACGACCCCGCGCTCGCCGGAGTGCTCGACGCCGCGTTGCGCAACCAGCCTGCGGCACCCGTCCCCACGGTGCTCCCGTGGTCGGACCGCCAAGTGCTTTTCGCGCGCCCGGTCGGCACCGGCACGAGGGTCGCCGGTGCCGTGGTGCTGCGCGCGTCGACCGACCGCGCGGCGGGTGACGTCACGCAGCGCTGGGCCTGGATCGTGGCCGGTGCGGTGACCGCCGGGGTCGGGTGCGTACTGCTGGCTCTCGTGGTCGCCCGATGGCTGCTGCGTCCATTGGCGGAGCTGGACCGCGGAGTTCGAGCGGTCGCCAGGGGCGAGCGGCGTGCACACGTCACCGGGACGACCGGACCGGCGGAGCTGCGGGCGCTGTCCGAGTCGTTCAACCGGATGTCGGACGCGGTCACCGAGGCGGCCGACCAGCAACGAAGGCTCATCGCCGACGCCTCGCACCAGCTCCGCAACCCGATGGCCGCGCTGCGGTTGCGCATCGACACCCTCGCGGGACAGGTCAGTGAGGAGGGCCGGCCCGCGTACCGGTCCGCGGTCGCGGAGGTCGAGCGGTTGGAGTCCCTTCTGGACGGTCTGCTCGCGCTGGCGTCCGCGGAGAGCATCGCGACCGAAGTCGCCGCCGGTGGAAGGCAACCCGAACTCGCCGACGTCGGCACGTTGGTGCTGGACCGGGTCGACGCCTGGAGCCCTGCAGCACGGGAGGCAGGTGTGCGCCTGGTGGTACCGGCACCGGACGCACTGCCGGTTCTGGTGCACTGCCCCGAGTCCGATCTCGCACAGGTGCTCGACGTTGTGCTGGACAACGCGGTCAAGTACGCCGGTCAGGGTGCGACCGTGTCCGTCGAGCACCACGCCGACCGGGACGCGGGTGTGGCGGAGATGGTCGTCCGCGACGACGGACCTGGTCTGCCCGATCAGGAACTGGCACTCGCGACCACCCGTTTCTGGCGGTCCGGCACCACCGAGCGCCGGGGAACGGGGCTGGGCCTGGCGATTGCCGACCGTCTGGTGACCACTCGGGGTGGTCGGCTGGAGCTGCGCTCGGCGGAGCCCCGAGGCCTGGCCGTGCACCTCGAACTCCCGTTGGAGCCGACCCTGTGACCGACGGGGTGACGCGCCGGGGTGTCCTGCTCGGCTCGCTCGGGCTGGTGTTGGCCGGGTGCGGCGCGGGCGGGTACCACGGCGCGGAGCGTGCGCTCCGCATCGCCGCCGGTGAGCGCGGTGGGCTGTACCTGGACTTCGCGAAGCTGCTCAGCACGCAACTGGAAGCGGCGGAGCCACGTCTGCACGGTGCGGTGCAGCAGACGGAGGGCAGCCTCGACAACCTCAGCAGGCTGGGGGACGGCCGTGCGGACCTCGCCCTGGTCCTGGCCGACGCCGCGCAGGCGGCCGGCCAGGACCTCGACCTGCGCGCAGTGGGCCGCGTGTACGAGAACTACCTGCAACTGGTGGTGCGCGCCGACTCAGCGGTGCACAGCGTCCGAGAACTGTCCGGACGGGTGCTGTCGCTCGGCGCACCGGGATCCGGAGCGGCGCTGTTCGGCGACCGGGTGCTCCGCCGACTCGGGTTGAGCGCCACGGTGCGGCACCTCCCGCTCGCCGAGGCGGTGCAAGCACTCGAGGCGGGTGCGATCGACGCGCTGCTCTGGTCCGGTGGCGTTCCCACGCCGTCGCTCGCCGAGCTCGACGCACGGGTGGGCGTCCGGCTGCTGCATCTCGCCGACGAGGGAGGCGTGCTCAACCAGCTGCGCAGCGCACACGGATCGGTGTACGAGCAGGTCACCGTCCCGCCCGGGGTCTACCGCGCGCCGAGCGAGGTGCCGACCGTGGGTGTGGCGAACCTGCTGGTGTGCCGGGCATCCCTGTCCGACGACGTGGCCGCCGCCGTGGTGAGGGTGCTCGCAGGGCGGGCCGCGCAGCTCGTGCCCGACCAAGCCCTGGGGACGCAGTTCCTCGACACGCGGAGTCTCATCGGCACGACGGGTCTGCCCCTGCATCCCGGCGCCGCGAAGGCCTACCGCGAGCTGCACGGCTAGCTGCTGACGCCGTCGTCCACACCGGACAGTCCCACGCGGAAGCAGGATCGTCGTTGCCCGGTCAGGGGATGCGCTGCCCTAGCAGCAGCGAGATCCCGGCGGCGATCAGCGCGGCGATCGTGCCGAGAACGAGCCAGGGCTTGCTCGCGTCCGCTTGCCGCTTCTCGAAGCCGATCTGCTCGCCGAGCGTGTCGTAGACCTTGCGGAGCTCCTCCGCTGAGGCCGCCTTGAAGAACTCGCCACCCGAGAGCTTGGCGATCTCCTTCAGCGAGTCGTCGTCCACTGGCACGCTCTGCCGCCGCCCCTCGATGTCCACGACACCTTCCTCCGTTCCGAAGGAGATCGTGGAGATCGGGATTCCGGTCTTCTTGGCCTCCTGAGCCTTGGTGAAGGCGCCGCGGGCATCGTCGAGCGCGGCCGGGATGGTCTGCTTCCCGTCGCTCATCAGCACTATGCGCGCGGGCGGAGGCCCGTCCGCGCCGCCGACGACCTTGCCGAAGGAGTCGATGGCGGCCATCGCCGAGTTGATCGCGTCGCCGGTCGCGGTCGACTGCGCGAGTTTCAAACCGTCGATGTTCTGGATCACCGCGTCGCGATCGGTCGTCGGCGCGACCAGCACGGTGGCGGCGCCGGAGAAGGAGATCAGCCCGAGGTTGATGCCGGGGGTGAGCCCGTGCGCGAACGACTTGGCCGCGATCTGCGCCGCCTCGAGCCTGCTCGGCTTGACGTCCGTGGCCATCATCGACAGGGACACGTCCACGACCAGCATGACGGTCGCGCGGTTGCGGGGGACCCGCTGCTCGGCGGTCGGACCCGCGAGCGCCACGGTCAGCAGCAAGAAGGCGACGAGGAGGAACACGGCAGGCACGTGCCGGTTCCAGCCCTGCCGCTTGGGGGCGACCTTCTCCAGCAGTTCCAGGTTGGTGAACCGCATGACTCGCTTGTGGCGCACCCGTTGCAGCACGACGTAGGCCGCCGCCAGCAGCGCCACCACGATCAGCAGCAGGAACCACCAGGGCGTCACGAAGTTCTGCAAGCTCAGCCCGAACATCAGGCGACTCCTCCAGACCAGCGTCGCTTGCGGGCGACCACGAAGCGCACGACGTCCGCTATCCAGTCGGAATCCGTGCGCAGCACCAGGTGCCCGGCTCCAGCGCGGCGCAGACCCGCCGCCACCTCGGCGCGGTGCTCGGCCGCCGCCGCGGCGAACTCCCGGCGCAGCAGCGGAGACGCGTTGACCTCGCGCTGGCGGCCGGACTCCGGATCGGACAGCACCACGGTGCCGATCTCGGGCAGATCGATGTCACGAGGGTCGATCACCTCGACGGCGACCAGGTCGTGACGGGAGGCGAGCCCGCGCAGCGGGCGCTGCCAGTCGGTGTCGCCGAGGAAGTCGGAGATCACCACCACCAGGCCGCGCCGACGCGGCGGGCGCCGCAACTGCTCCATGACGGCCGCCAGGTCACCCCTGGTGCCCTCGGGTGCGCGCGGGGTCTCGGCGATCGTGCGCACCAGCCCGCGGGCGTGGGCGAGCCCACCTCGGGCGGGCACCCGGACCACCTTCTCGCCGGTGGAGATCACCGCCCCGATGCGGTTGCCGCCGCCCCTCGTCAGGTGGGTGACGGCAGCGGTCGCGGCGACGACCAGGTCGCGTTTCTCGCACGCCGCCGTGCCGAAGTCCAGGCTCGGTGACAGGTCGACGGCGAGCCACGTCTCGAGTTCGCGATCAGCGATCGTCTCGCGGATGTGCGGGACCGTCGTGCGCGCGGTGACCGCCCAGTCCATGCGGCGCACGTCGTCACCGGGCTGGTACGGCCGTGCTTCGCCTGGTTCCGAGCCCGGCCCCGGCACCAGACCGAGGTGGTTTCCCTGCAGCAGACCGTCGAGCCTGCGCCGCACCTCGAGTTCGAGGGTGCGCAGCGCGGCCTCCATGCGACCGCCGTGCAGTACCGGCGGCGCCCAGGACGGGCGGTCGCCGGGCGTCTCACCGCTCACGGCCGGCCAGCCGTCCCCGCCTGCGCGGGAGAGATCACTTGGCCACCGGGCTGCTGCATTCCCGCTTGAGGCCTGGCGGACACCTGCGGCAACGGCACGGTCTGCAGGACCCTGGTGATGATGTGGTCCAGTGGGATCGAGTCGGCGAGCGCGTCGTAGGACAGCACGAGCCGGTGACGCAGCACGTCGGGTACGACGTCCACGATGTCCTGCGGCAGCACGTAGTCGCGGCCGCGCACCAGTGCGAGCGCACGGGCGGCGGCGATGACGCCCAAACTGGCGCGGGGCGATGCACCGTAGGCGACCCAACCGGCCACATCGGACAGTCCGTGCTCAGCGGGCGCACGGGTCGCGATCACCAGGCGCACCACGTAGTCGACGAGCGCGTGGTGGACGAACACCCGCGACGCCACGCCCTGCAGCCGGGTGAGCTCGTCGGGGCTGAGCGCCTGATGCGGGGTCGGCGGCTCGACACCCATCCGGTAGATGATCTCCCGCTCCTCCTCCGCCGTCGGGTACTCGACGAGGATCTTGAACAGGAACCGGTCGCGCTGAGCTTCGGGCAGTGGGTAGACGCCCTCGTTCTCGATGGGGTTCTGGGTGGCGAGCACGAGGAACGGGTCGGGCATCGGAAAGGTCTTGCCGCCGATGGACACGTGCCGCTCTGCCATCACCTCGAGCATGGCGGACTGGACCTTCGCCGGCGCGCGGTTGATCTCGTCAGCCAGCACGAAGTTCGCCACCACCGGGCCGAGTTCGACGTCGAAGCTCTCCGAGCCCTGCCGGTAGATGCGGGTGCCGAGGATGTCGGCGGGGACCAGGTCCGGGGTGAACTGGACGCGCGAGAACGAGCCGCCGACGACCTTGGCGAAGGTCTCCACGGCCAGCGTCTTCGCGACACCGGGCACACCTTCGAGCAACAGGTGTCCCTTGGCGAGCAGGCCGACGAGCATGCGCTCGACCAAGCGGTCCTGACCGACGATCACCCGCTTGACCTCGAACACCGTGCGTTCGAGCAACTGGGCGTCACGGGCGGGAGTGTTCGGCGAATGCTGGGCGCTCACCGAACCCTCGGTACCGGGACCGGACTCGGTCACGTGCAAACCTCCTACAACAGGCGCGTGCGGATCAGACGGCCGCAAGCTTAAGTCAACCGTCTTCCCGGTGAGACGCATGTGAAGGGTCCGCAGCGCGTACGCGGCTCAGGTCCTGCGGCGTGTCCACGTCGACGGCCTCGCCCGGCAACGCGGTGACGGCGGCCCCGCCCAGCGGTCCGAGCACGGAACGCAGCGAAGCACCCGCCGGTCGCTCGGGCATCACTGCGCGCAACGCCTCGACACGCCACACCCCGGCGAGCCACTGCAGGCGGCCGTCCGGGTCGACGAGCAACGCCCCGGTGTCGTTCACGGCATGACGCAACCGGGTCACGGTGCGCGCGGTGATCCCCGGCTGGTCCACCGCCAGCACCGCCACGAGATCACGGTCCGGCGGCAACAGAGCCAACCCGGCGGCGAGTGCGGCCGCCGGCCCGCCGCCGGGCGGGTCCTCGCACGTCCACTCGACCTCACCGCGCACCGGGCGGGGCGGCCCGACCACGACGACGGGCGAAGCGCCGTGGACGGCGGTGAGCGCGTGGTCGAGCAAGGTGCACCCACCGACCTCCAGGGCGGCCTTGTCCACCCCACCGAGCCGGCTCCCCCGCCCTCCGGCGAGCAGTACGGCAGCCCACGTCGTCGACACGCCATGCACCCTAGTTCCCATTGCCGCGCGTCGCGGCGAGCGGTCTTTCAGAGCAAGCGGGTCGCGTACGGCATGATCCCGCCGTAGCGCACCGGCGCCACACGGACGACCTCGCCCGAGAACGGCGCCTCGATCATCATCCCGTCACCGAGGTACAACGCCACGTGCGTACCTCCCCCAGGACCCCAGAAGAGCATGTCGCCACGCTCCGCTTCGGACAGCGGCACCTGCGTCCCGGCGGTGTACTGATAGCCGCTGTAGTGCGGCAGGTACACCCCGGCTCCGGCGAAGGCGTACATCATCAGACCTGAGCAGTCGAAGCCGACGCTGTAGTAGTCGCCGAACTCGTCGGCGACGCCGCCGTCGCGCACGCCCGTCGTCGGACCGTAGTAGTTGCCGCCACCCCACGAGTAACGCACGCCGAGGTTGTCCATCGCCCGGCTGATCACGGTCTCGACGCCACCACCGGACTGGACGGACGCGCTCTGCACGGGGCGCGGGGCCCTGGGCGGCGCCTGAACCGGCGCGGGCCGCGTGGTCGCCGCAGCCGCCTCCGCCGCTCGGCGGGCGTTCGTCTCTTCCTCGCGCTTCCTCTCGGCCGACCACTGGTCGTACTGCTGCCGCTGAGCCTCGAGTCCGCCGACGGCGTTGCGCGCCTGGATCAACTGCTGCTCGACGCTGTTCTTGCTGTTCTCGATCTTCGCCTTCTGCGCTGCCTGGTCCTTCTGTGCCTGCACGGCGACGGCCTGCGCCGCGTCCGCATCACGCTTGGCCTGGTCCGCGGCAGCCTGCTTCTGCTTCGCCACGTCGAGCGCCGCCCGCGCCGCGGCGTCCTTGTTGGCCTTCTCCGTGCGTGAACGCTCGACCTGCTCCATCGCGTTCAGGCTCGAACTGGAGACGATCTCCAGCAGCTGAGCCCTGGCCAGCAGGTCCTCGGGGCTCTTGGCACCGACGAAGGCGGAAACCGACCCGACGGTGCTGCCCTGCTGGAAACTCGCCGCGGCGAACTCGTCGAGCTGCTTGCGGCTGGCGTCGACGGCCCGTCCCGCCGCGTCGGCCTCGGTCTTCGCGGCCTCGGCCTCCTGCGCGGCCTTCGCTGCGGCGTTCCGCGCGTTCTCGAGGTCCACACGCGCCTTGTTCGCGCTCTCCATCTTGAACGCGACATCGTCGGTCAGCTGCTGGAGCAGGGCTTCGGCCTGCGTGAGCTGGCCTGTCAGCTCACCGACCTTGGCCGCTTTCGCGTCGGCCTCCGCCCGGCCCGCTTGGATCTGCGAGTCGCTGGGGTTCGGAGGGGGCGGCGGCGTCGCCAGCGCCGTCGCGGCCATCGACAACACAGCGGTCAGCGCGATCGCGCCGCACACCGCTGATCGAGCCAATCTTCGTCGTGTCGACACGACGGTCACCTCCCGCCAGACGGCCTATCCGCCTCCACCGAACGGAGTCACTCAATCACCCTCCGAAACTGTGCCACCGACGCATCGGTGCTGCCACTTTTCGCAGGAAGAACTCGCGTATCGCCAACCACTCGTGTCACATTCGAACACGCGGAGTGACCAAAAGCCTGTGCCGTGCCCGCTTGAAGAA